>VHAW01000087.1 GCA_016872225.1 Sphingomonadales bacterium
GCCCCCGAAGCCCCCGCTGGGGAAGAATAAGGGACCCCCTATGCTCCGCGTACCGCCTCTTCCCACACTACGGCCACCTCCCCCGCCGATTCCGCCCCCCAGCGAGCCCAGGATCCAAATAATCATGACCAGCCCAAAGACCACCCAAAACAGGCTAATACCCCCAGATTCTTTCCCATTGCTGGTCTCGGACCTTGTTTCACCGTCGGTGTATTCGCGGCGAATGATGGTGGCAATGCTCTGTGCCCCCGCGTTCAATGCCGCAGCAAGGCCATTGAAACGCATGGCCGGTCTTATATCCTGTTCGATGAGACGACGACTAAGGGCATCGGTGAGGACAGACTCCAAACCATAACCGTTCTCAATACGGATTCTGCGTTCGGAGAGGGCCATGAGCAGCAGTACACCGTCGTCTTGTTGAGCTCGACCAATGCCCCATTGCTCAAAGAGGCGGTTTGCGTAGTCCGAAACCTCCATACCGTCCATATCTGGAATCACCACCAAGCATAACTGCACGGATGTTTCCTTGTCCAAGGCAACGCAGAAAGCCTCCAATTCGGCTTGTTCCTCCGCTGTCAGGGTACCGCTGAAGTCGTTGCAAAGCCTTGGAGGTTTGGGTCTTTCGGGTATTCCGGCCAAACCCAGGTTGGAGGCGGCTGCTATCAAGATGATCAAGGCCGACCATGCTACAACCCATACTGACCGAAAATGGGTCACCGAAAGGGGTCGATTAGCCTTGGCTGATTTCATTGGAGAGTTCGTTGTGGTCCCGGTCACCGATGGGAAAATGGGTTTTGAGCTTGGTTCCTACCTCGGAAATGACCTGTTCCATTCCCTTGAGGTAGGCTCCACGGCCAAATTCCTCAAGCAAATTAGCGAGTTCCAGGTTCCAGAATTGGTCCGTAACCTTTTGGTGGATGCCTTCATCGCCCAGAATACTTACCTTGCGATCATGGGTGGCTACATAGATGAGAACCCCGTTTTGAAGTGCGGTTCGATCCATACCCAATTGATGGAAAAGAATCTTGGCTCGATTCAAGGCAGAACCTCGGCAATGCTTTTCGAGGTGAACCCGGATTTCACCGGAGCTTTGGAGTTCGGCTTGGCGAATGCACTCGCTCAGACGATCCAAATCGGCCTGTGAGAACAGGTCAGAGGCCATTAGAACTGAACCTGAGGGGCTTTCTCGGAACCGCTTTCGGATTTGAAATAGGCCCGTGGTTCGAAACCAAATATCCCGGCCGTTAGGTTATTCGGGAAGCGACGAAGGGTGCCGTTGTAGGTCTGCACCAGTTCGTTGAAGCGACGTCTTTCTACATTGATGCGGTTTTCGGTACCCTCCAACTGGGATTGAAGTTCCAGAAAATTTTGGTTGGCTTTGAGATCCGGGTATTTTTCCATAACGACCAAGAGCCTGGATAAGGCCCCTTTGAGGGCGTTTTGGTTTTGTTCAAATTGAGCCAACGTTTTTTCATCCAATTTGGAAGGGTCAATTTGCATCGAGGTGGCTTTGGTGCGGGCTTCGGTAACGGCCATCAAGGTGGACTTTTCGAAGTCGGCATATCCTTTGACGGTATTGACCAGGTTGGGAATGAGATCGGCCCTACGTTGATAGGCGGCTTCCACATTGGCCCATTGGCCGGAGACTTCTTCGTCCAAAGTGACCATGGTATTGTAACCGCAGCTGCTTAGAGAGAGACCGCCCAAGACAAGAGCGAATACCAAGAAAATTTTCTTCATAGACTTTAAGAGTTATGGAATTAGGTTTTCCATATAGCACTCAAATATCGTGCCAAAGCACCAATGGTTTGAAATGTCTGTGCAAGTTGCTTTCTTCGCCCCGCCTCTTGGATTCATGTTGTTTCTTTGCAGGCATGAAGGAAATCGATGTTTGTATAATTGGTGCGGGTCCGGTGGGTCTTTTTGCGGTTTTTGAATTGGGTTTGTTGCGTCTCAAGGCTTATGTCATAGACACCCTGCCGGTGGTGGGGGGGCAATTGGCTGAGATTTATCCTCAAAAGCCGATTTACGATATTCCCGGCTATTCATACATTCTTGCCGAGGACTTGATTGATCGGTTGATGCAACAAATTGCTCCGTTTCATCCCAGTTTTGGTTTGGGCCAAAAAGTAGTGGGTTTGCAACCCATGAAGGGTGGGCGCTGGAGGGTTCAAAGCCAAAATGGTGACCTCATCTCTGCGGGGGCCGTTGTCATCGCCGGGGGATTGGGCTGTTTTGAGCCCCGCAAACCGGATTTGCCTGGTTTGGAGGCCTTGGAGAATCGAGGAGTGATGTATAGGGTGCGGGATCCGGAAAAGTTAAGGGGTCGTCGGGTCGTTTTGGCTGGCGGCGGGGATTCCGCCTTGGATTGGACCTTGCAGTTAGCGGAAATCGCAGGGGAATTGACCTTGGTGCATCGGAATAGCGTCTTCAGAGGGGCACCGAAATCGGCTGCTCAAGTACGGGCCCTGGCCGATGCCGGCCGAATGCGCTTGCTGACCTCGACGGCTTTGGTCTCCTTGGAGGCCAACCAGGAAGGTAACCTTGCCTCGGTGACGGTTCAGACCAAGGGGCAGGAACCGCTGTGCTTGGAGGCCGATGATTTCGTGCCGCTTTACGGCCTGACGCCACAATTGGGCCCAATTGCCGAATGGGGTCTGGCTTTGAATGCCTCCGCGATTCAAGTTAATACCGAAAATTTTCAAACTTCCGTCCCCGGGATTTTTGCTATAGGAGACATCAACACTTACCCCGGAAAGCTCAAATTGATTTTGTCAGGATTTCATGAAGCCGCTTTGATGGCTTACGGCGCTTATCGATATATCCACGGAGGGGCCAAGCCCTCTTTCAAATACACCACGGTAACTGGGATTAACGCCTTATAGACTTTAAACCGTAACATTTTTATGCAGCAAGTGCAAGTTTCGGTATTTGATCATTCCGGGTTTTCGGAGGTTCATTCTTTTCCAACCGGTATGGGCTTATCGCTGATGGAAGCGCTTAAGGCAGCAGGTTATCCAATCGAGGCGATTTGCGGGGGATTGGCCCTCTGTGCTTCTTGTCGTTTGGATTGGCTGGAAGGGTCTGTTTCGGAACCTAATGATGCCGAATTAGATATGCTGGATACTTTGCCCGATAACCAATCTTGCAGTCGGCTTGCCTGTCAAATTCGCTTAGAGTCTTTGTATGATGGACGGGCCTCTATCCGCCTTAATCCTTCTAAATCGTAACAACATGTCGAACGAAACCACGATGTATTCTACCAGCAATGCACCACGTCCTGTGGGTCTCTATCCTCATTCTAGGAAGGTAGGTCCTTGGATATACCTGTCGGGCATTGGTCCCAGAAGGCCCGATACAGAGGCTTCTGCTTTGGATGTGCCGGGTTTGGAATTGGACTCCAGCGGACGGTACAAGGCTTTTGATTTGGAGGCTCAGGTGAGGCAGGTTTTTGAAAATGTACGCGCGGTCCTTGCCCAACATGGGGCTGGTTTGGAACATTTGGTTAATGTTACTGTTTATTTGACGGACATGAAAAGGGATTTTTTGACCTTTAACCGACTTTATGCCGAAATTCTTGAGCCTCTCGAAAACAAGCCTTGCCGTACAACGGTTCAGGTAGGCACTTTGCCTACGGAGATTGTGGTGGAACTCCAATGCGTAGCTTACCTGGATTCAAGCAAAGGGTAAGCCTTGTAGAACCTGTGAGGACTAACACGATAGAGCCTTAGCGTAGTTTTTGACCAACGCTTGTTCTAAGGTATTTTTTGAAAGCAACAGGGCCAAGAATTTGAATATCATCAATTAGTCCTAACACAAATCGGCCTATTCCTTGCAAATTACCGACTCGAAGTCGAAGTTCCCAGCTGGGATTTTCGTTGGGATGTTTACTAAGCTTCTGAAGCAAGGGGGCAAAGGCAGGAAATTCCTCCCGAAACAGTTGAGCACTGAGTTCCCCCAGTCGCAAGTGAACTTCAATCGCATCGGAACCCAAGGGCATGCCAAAGGGATCTCGTACCATCCCATGGTGACGATGTTCGTTTTTCCATCTTTCGGGAAGGATTCTAACCTCTCCAATTCGATCAAGTTTAAAAGTTTTGTTGGCTGAGGCCGACGGTTCATAGGCTATAACAGCGGATAAATCTTGGGTGAAAGCATAGGGTTCTATACTGCGGTTTCGCTCGGTATGTGAATTGGCAGAGCGGTAGGCCATGAGGATGACGCATTGTTGACGTTGGATAGCTTCGTGAAGGCGGCTGTAGGGTGAATGCGCCAAAGTCGTGTTGCTAGCCTTGTTGAGCCTTCCAGCAGGGGTTCCCAGAGAGCGAAGTTTGGTCAGAAGGCGATCTCGTTCTTTGGTGGGGGCCGATGCAGCCAAGGCGTGGAGTAAAATTTCAGCTTCGGCCCTGTTAAAGCCGAGAATTGATCCACTGTCCCGGGCCTGGTTGAGACGAAAACGTCCGCTGCGTTCGTCTTGTCTTAGAACAAACCCACTTTGCTCTAGAATTTGCAAATCACGGTAAGCCGTTCTTTTGCTGATTTCTTGTTGAACGGCAATCTCTTCTACCCTTAGACCGGAGGTAGTATTCCATAATAAATTCAAAAGCCTGAAGAGCCGTAATAATTTACCGGCGTCCGATTGTTTTCGGCCAATTTTAGGGCTCGTCACGGAGCAGGTCTTTTTTGCCCCAGGATTCCAATTGGGTTTCGGTCCATAGCCAGGGATAGAAAATCCGTAACTGCATCCGTGGTGGTAAGTACTGCTGCCAATTGGTGCCTCCGGTTGCTGCAATGTCTTGGCTGGGCCGATGCAGGTAGCGAACCGCGGTGCGGTAATGTGCTAAGGGCCAATCCACATTGACCCGGTGATCCAAAATACGCAGGGCTTGGGCCAAGGCGGCTAGGGTTTCGCTGGAGGTCGTGGATTCGTTGGACAAGCGATGCCAAATCGCCGCCAGGGTATGGCCGCGTAAGCTCAGCGCACGCTGGAGGAGGGCCTTGTCGTATTTAGCCTCAAACTGGGTAAGGGTAAGGGTTTTTTTGCCGGATTGAAGCTCGATGGCGCCTTGTTTCCAGTAGATGCGAGCGTAAAGTCTGGAGGTATCGGTTTCGTTTTGGAGTGCTTCGCGAAAATCCCGATGAACCAAGTGCTGCAACTCGGTGCAATGCAATTCAATCTCCCGGTACTGAGCCGATTGAAAGCCAGAGGCCGGTAACAAGGCCATTCGAAATTTCAAAAACTGCTCCGGGTCCATACCGTCCGTCATGATCGAGAACGAAAGCGTGAGCGCATCAAAATATCGGTTCACCCTTTGGATGCGCATAAGAACTTCATCGGCAGGTACGTTGGCGGTACTGGGGGGCTCTTGGGGTCGGCACAATTGGGCCAATTCGTTCAAGCAGAGTTTGAAATAAAGCTCGGTAATTTGGTGGTAGAGAATAAAGATTTTCTCATCCTCAAAAGCAGTCTTTGGCTTCTGCAAATTGAGCAGCACATCCAATTGGACATAATCCCAATACGGGAGAAAGTCGGATTGAAGGAGACCTTCGAGGTAGGAACCCAGGTCTTGACCCATGGCCTCGTATTTGGCCTGGAGCTGCTCAAGTTTATGGAGGATATCCGGGGAGAAACTCATGCAAAAGGACTGTTAAAGTCCTCAAAATACGGAAGATTTTGGTCTTTGTCCGAAACCAAGGGGGGATGATGGGGGTCTTGCCAGCCCCAATCAATGCCCAGGGTGGGGTCATTCCAGCGCAAGCCCCCTTCGGAAAGCGGATGGTAATAGGCGGTGCATTGGTAAGCGAAGACGGTTTCCTCTTCCAAGGTTAGAAAACCGTGGGCAAAGCCGTGGGGTATGAACAACATCAGGGCTTTCTCCGAGGTAAGTTCGATGCTGAATGAACGACCGTAGGTGGGCGATGATTTCCTCAGATCCACCACCACATCCAAAACGCGACCTTGAAGAACCCGCACCAATTTGCCTTGGGCATGAGGCGGCGCCTGGAAGTGCAAGCCCCTTAAGATGCCTTTGCCGGATAGGGATTGGTTGTTTTGGACAAAGTCTTCATGAATACCGTTGGTCTCAAACAAGTCCTTACGGTACGACTCCAAAAAATGACCTCTGGCATCCCCAAAAATTCGAGGCTGAATAATGTAGAGTCCGAGCAGGGGGCCGGGTTGGAAATCCATGAGGTTCTCGTGGTAGGGTTTGGTGCGGCCCTAAAATAATCTTCCTTTCATCAAGAGATACACCAGGGCTCCGGCGGTATAACCAAGAATGGCCCACAGGGAAATCTTACGAAGGTACCAGCCAAAATCAATTTTTTCCATGCCCATCACCGCAACGCCTGCGGCAGAACCGATAATCAAGCCGCTTCCACCAACACCGGCGCAGTACGCCATGAATTGCCACATCCAATGGTCCATTGGATAGGTCGCTATATCGTACATGCCTTGACTTGCAGCAACTAGTGGAACATTATCTACAATGGCCGAAAGCATCCCAATCAAATACACAATGATGCGCAAGTCGCCCACTGTTTGGTCCAACCATGTTGCGGCGGCAGATAAGATATTGGCCGTTTGCAAGGCGGAAATGGCGAGCAAGATCCCCAAGAAGAAAAGAACACTGGAGGTATCCACCTTGGACAGGGCGTGAACCGCGGTATAAGGCTTGCGCTCCTCTTCGTCTTTGTCGGTATGAATTAATTCCGATACGAGCCATAACAATCCCAATCCCAGCAAGATACCAAGGTAGGGTGGGTGGTGGGTGACCGTTTTGTAAACCGGTACAAAGAGCAAGGAACCCACGCCGAGAATGAGCATGAGCAAGGAGCCTGTGACATTGCCCTGGTTCTGCTGGTTGGGGTTTTGATCAAAACCTTTGATCTCCCCCTTGAGGCTGAAAGAAAGAACCCCAAGAGGCACAACGAGACAAACCAGGGAGGGCAAAAAGACGCTGGAAATAATAGCCCCGGTGCTGATTTGGTGACCAATCCACAACATGGTGGTGGTTACGTCCCCGATGGGGGTCCATGCACCGCCGGCATTAGCTGCGATGATCACCATGCCCGCAAAGAATTTACGTTGTTCAGCTTCTTTGATAAGCTTTCGTAACAACGAAACCATGACGATGGAAGTGGTTAAATTGTCCAGTACAGCGGAAAGAAAAAAGGTGATGATGGAAACAATCCAAAGGAGTTTGACGGTGTTTTTGGTGG
>VHAW01000088.1 GCA_016872225.1 Sphingomonadales bacterium
CACATGGGCCTCACGAAGAGTCAACAGTTTAGGGAATAGGGTTGGCTTCATGCAAGCAACGGATTAATCTGCTTGTTGATGATCTGGCACCAACGACATTAGAAAATAACACAGACCCCCCACAACCACCACCAGAATGGTTTGGGCCAAATGGACGAGGGTTGCAAAGGCGAGCGCTGAGCTGGTGCTCATCAACAGTCCTGGAATACGTCCCAAAGTCCAAACAATTGCGGCATGGTAAGCCCCCATACCGCCTTGAACCGGCATCACAAAACCAAAAGCACCAGCCACGAGCAGCAACAAGGCTTCCCCGGGTCCAAGTCCTTCAGTGCCTGGAAAGGCAAAAAAACACAAATAGGTCATCAGAAAATAACCCAGCCAAATCAACACCGTATAGGCCGCAAAAAAAACCGGATTGGGAAGCCTCCACAAACCAGTCATCCCTTGGACAAAATCCTTCAACATTGCTCGAATATTCTGAGGTATAGGAATCCAACGTCCCATAAATTTCCATAATACGATGGGTAATAAAACCAAAGAAGCGATGATTAACAGCTCTTGAATCCATCTCATACCCGTAGCACGAACTCCAACAAATGCCATGACTGGATCCCATAACAATTCACTATAAGCAAATAATACCACAATGGATAACAACAGCAACACCAACAAATCCATCAGCCTTTCCATAACCACGGTGCCCACTAAGGCGTTAAAACCGAGGGGCGTTTTGCGGTCCAAGAGAAAGCAACGGGTAATTTCGCCTACCCGGGGCAGCGCCAAATTGGCCAAATAGCCCGACATCACCGCACAGAAGGTAAGCAATGAAGGGGGACGATGGCCCAAGGGTTCTGCCAGCATCACCCAACGCAAGGCTCTGAACCAATGGCTCAAAAGCCCACACAGCAAAGCCCAGGCTATCCAACCCCACCGGGTCTGGGCTAAAGCATTCGAAAATTCTCGGAAATCAATTTTCCGAAAAACTAAAAACAAAAGCAAGGAGCCCACCAAGAGCGACACGATGGCCGCCCAAGAAAACCCCGGCTTCTTGTCTGCAGATGCTTGGTTTATCATTAGGCCGTTACAAGCCGGTTGTTAGCATCTGGAAAAACGGTCATCGGCTGATGGGCTTTGGCCTCCTCCGGTGTATAATATCCGTATCCGATCACAATCAGTAGGTCACCAACCAAAGCTTTGCGGGCCGCAGGCCCGTTTAAACAAATGATCCCCGTGTTCGGTTCTCCTTCAATTACATAAGTTTCAAGACGTTCCCCATTATTGATGTTCACCACCTGCACGCGTTCAAAGGGTAGCAAGCCAGCAGCATCCATCAAAACCTTGTCAATGGTGATGCTCCCGATATAGTGCAATTCTGCCTGGGTCACTTTGACCCTGTGAATTTTAGATTTGACCATTTGTAACCACATAGCATTGGTTTTGAAAAATTAGCGAGGCAAAGAAAATGTCAAAGAGGCCTTGGATTCGTTTTTTGGACAGCAATTTAAACAATCGAAAACAATTCGTTGTCAATCAAACGAACCTCGTCCAACCAACCCGCATACAAGGCCCTTGGGTTTCCATCTCCTTTCACCCAAGGCTCCAACCCGCCGTCACGGGCCAAGTAAAGGTATTCGTTGCGCAGTCCTTCGGCCGTCAAACGCTTCAAAGCATTTTCGATCAAGTCCTGCGGCTCAAGGCCTTGCCAAACGGTTTTCATCCAAGCCCAGGTGCGGGCAATTCCTTTGGCGCGCGCTAATTGATCCGGTCCAAGCAGAAGATTCCTGGAACTTAGGGCGAGGCCGTCCCCATCACGTACGGTCGGCACCTTAACCATCACAGGGCCCTCCTGCCCCGACATACCCTTTCGAAGGAGCAACAAACGCTCCACGACCAAACACTGTTGGTAATCTTTGAGGCCCATATACAGACTCGCACAAGGAATAAGGTCTAAAAGTCTCCCTACCACGATTGCCACTCCCTTGAAATGCCCGGGTCGAAAAGCACCCTCCAATTGGAGGTCCAAACCCCCGAGGTCAAGTTCCGGCGCCACCCAATCGAAGGGAAATACCTCGTCCGGAGTTGGGGCAAAAACCAGGTCCACGCCATGCTCCTTAAGGAAGATAAAATCCTCCTTTTCGCAACGTGGATACCGCACCCAATCAGCTAAGTGGTTAAATTGGAGGGGATTTACGAAAATAGTCGTTGCAACCCACGCATTCGTCTCTAGGGCTAAGGCCATCAAAGATGCGTGACCCTCGTGCAGGGCCCCCATGGTAGGAACCAATCCGCCGTCATCGCCCTTTGACGAGACTAAAGCGGTCAAGGCCTCTTGGAGTTCTTCGACAGTTCTGGTGACGACCATTAGCTTTTGATCAAAAGATTATTAGAGCAAATGACTGAATAGAGGAGGGTAAATTTTGCAATTTTGGTCTTAATGTCTATATTTTTGCGGTAGAATTCTATAAAGCCCATCCTTTCCCCGTTTTTTTTGAGTTTGTCCATGAACAGCAAAACCCGCATCTTGTTCGTTTCCCACGAAATGAACCCCTACCTTCAAATTTCAGAAATGGCGCAAGCCGCTCTGCAATTGCCCAAATCCATGCAGGAGCAGGGTATGGAAATCAGGGTTTTGATGCCCCGTTACGGCTCTATCAATGAGCGAAAGCACCGCCTTCACGAAGTGGTTCGGCTTTCGGGGATTAACATTGTGATTGGGGATACGGATAACCCTTTAATCATCAAGGTCGCCTCCCTACCCCAGGCCCGCATGCAGGTCTATTTTCTCGATAACGAGGATTATTTCCATCGCAAGCACGGAATTCGGGATGACAATGGCAAATTCTTTGCGGACAACCACGAGCGGATGATTTTTTTCAGCAAAGGAGTTCTCGAAACCATTGTGAAGCTGGGTTGGGCACCGGACATAGTGCATTGTAACGGCTGGATGACCTCCCTGATTCCCCTCTACATCCGTCGTTATTACCGCCATACCGCCGTTTTTAGCAATTCCAAAGTAGTTTATTCGGTCCACCCACCCCAATTCAAAGAGAAATTGGGCAAGGATTTGGTGGCCAAGGCCAAGATTGAGATGGTTTCGGAAACTGATCTGGAAAGTCTGAGTAACTTGGAAGAGAAGGCCTTGCATCAAATGGCCATCGCCCATGCAGATGCAGTCACCTACCAAGAGAGTGTCGTTGAAACCTATCCTCACGTGGACCCTGCGGTTCCCCACGCCGTTTTCAACTACAGCAATTTGATCGAGACCCATCAAGACTTGTACCAAAACATCCTTCAGGCCGTTTCGGAAACGGTCAATTCGTGAACAAAGCTCTTGGTCATCGGCTTATTGGACCCGGGGGTTTGGTAGCCCTTTCTTTCGTAGGGCACTCCTTGAAGCGTGCTATAAGGTGCTCGAAAGCGACCTTCTGGCTTTGTACTTGCACCCTTCTTGCCGCATGCAACCAAGAGGGAATACTTGGCTTGGATTTGCTCCCTGAAAACAACCGCTTCCCCACGGTCACCGATAGCGTCGAACTGGTAGGGTCCACGGTCCTGGAGGATTCCCTGCAGAGCCAATTGCCTTCTTCCCTGCTGATGGGCGAATTGATCGATCCACATTTCGGAAAATCATCAGCTTCCTTTGCTTTCCAAATCCTGCCCACCAGCGAAAATATCCGATTGGCAGATCCGGATTCCTCCCTAACCTTGGATTCATTGATTTTGTCCATCAGTTTGGCGGGTTACCAAGGTGATACCAACACAACCCTGCTTGTGCGTGCACACGAAATCAATCCTACCGTCAGCAGCTCCAAAGTTTATTTTTCCAGAGACGCTGTTCGAACTACCGGACCCATTTTAGCGACACGTAATTACCGATACCGAAGCGGGTTGATTCAACCCATCAATGAACCAGCCGATACCTCCATTGGAACCATCGTCAATGTCAGCGGGGTTTTCCGTATGCGGTTGGATGATCAAAATGGGTTTCCTGAAGGCACTGCCCTTGCGAACAAATTATTGAACGGACGCGACAGTATTGAATATAAAAATGCCGACGCCTTTGTGCAATTCTTCAAAGGGCTATGGATTGAAGCCGTGATACATCCGGATGCAGTCCATAACGGTACCGGCTTGCTTTTGCAAAGCAACCCCATCGCCACCAAGACTGGCCTTTACCTGTATTACCGAAGCGGCAACAAACGTCGTCGGCTCGATTTGATGTTGCGCCCGGTATCCGGAAGCCGAAATGTCTTTCGATTTGATTATGCAGGCTCTTCCCTCCTGCAGGATTTGAACCGGCACAGCGGTTCAGACAGCAGCCTCCAAATAAGCTATGTACAAGCTGGTTCCGGGGTCAAAACCCGATTGAGTTCAGATTCCCTGTACCGTGTGTTGCGAAGTCGTTCCGGCATGGACAGCTTAAGCCTGCCTACGGGGAATCGTTGGGTCATTCATCAAGCAACTTTGGAATTCGAAAACGCCGATACCTTGGCCTTTGGCAAAATCGCACCCCCTGCCCAGCTCTTTCTGGTTCCCCTGGATAGCCAAGGCCGTAACATGGCTTCACTGATGCCCGACCTCTTTGAATCGTATTACGACGGCTACCTGCGCAATGGGCGGTACAAATTTGGGATCACCCGATATCTCCAAAAATTAATAGCCGAAGGCCCCAAAGGCTATGACTTGGCCGTGATTCCAGGGAATCCCATGGGCAGTCTCGCCAGGGTTCGGCTCAAAACCAAACCCCGCTTGCGGATCACCTATACCCGTATTCCCTAACCTTAATGCACTTCATAGGAAATACGTTTCCCGAAGTATTTTTGAGAATAAATTCGATCAAGATTTTTTAATTCAACCCCATCCCCAATGTGTGGAATTGTAGCCTATATGGGCGACCGCCAGGCGGCTCCCCTGCTGATCAAAGGCCTCAAAAGACTAGAATACCGAGGCTACGATAGCGCTGGTATCGCTGTCATAAACGGTAAACAAAAGATCATCGCCTACAAAAAAGCAGGTAAAGTCGCCGACCTCGAAAACACCATCGGTGAAAGCGATACCCAAGGCCATTTGGGTATAGGGCATACCCGCTGGGCGACCCATGGAGAGCCCAACGACCGCAACGCCCACCCCCATTTTGGACACAACGGTTTGTTGGCCTTGGTCCACAACGGGATTATCGAAAATTACCAAACCATCAAGACCCAAATGCAAAAAAAGGGTCACAAGTTCCTTTCGGATACCGACACCGAGGCCTTAACTCATTTGATTGAATACATTTATACCGAGCAGCAGGTCAGCTTCGAAGAAGCGGTTCGCTTGGCCCTCAACGAAGTACACGGCGCTTACGCCATTGTGGTGCTTTCCAAAAAAGACAAGGATACCTTGGTCGCCGCCCGCAAAGGTAGTCCTTTGGTGGTTGGTATTGGGAACAATGAATTTTTCCTGGCTTCGGATGCATCACCGATTATCGAACATACCAAGACCGTGGTTTACCTGAATGACGGAGAAATGGCCTGCATTCGGGATCGTAAGCTCAGTATCCAAACCATTCACAACGAACAAAAAGACATCAAGATCCACGAGCTGGAAATGGAATTGGAGGCCATCGAAAAAGGTGGTTTTGACCATTTTATGCTCAAAGAAATTTGGGAACAACCCCGCTCCATCGCCGATTCAATGCGGGGACGCATTCGCAGCGATATTGGCAAAATCCAAATGAGCGGATTGCAGGAATACCAGTTCAAACTGGTCAACGCCCGACGCATTCTCATCATCGGTTGTGGAACCTCTTGGCATGCCGGCTTGATTGGGGAATACCTCTTTGAGGAATTTGCCCGCACCCCGGTGGAGGTGGAATACGCTTCGGAGTTTCGCTACCGGGATCCGGTGATTTACCCCGAAGACGTGGTCATTGCGATTTCGCAGTCCGGAGAAACCGCCGATACCCTGGCCGCCATCGAAATGGCCAAAGAAAAAGGGGCCACTATCCTGGGAGTATGCAACGTGATCGGTTCTTCGATTGCGAGGGCCACCCATGCTGGAGCCTATACCCATGCAGGACCCGAAATTGGTGTGGCCTCCACCAAAGCCTTCACCGCCCAGGTCACCGTCCTGGCCCAAATGGCCTTGTGGACCGGCTACCGCAAAGGCGCCATTTCCAGGACCCAATTGCAGAACAATCTCCTAGAGCTGGAGAGCATTCCACCGCTGGTGGAACGGGTCCTCCAAAGCGATACCCATATTCGGGAAATCGCCGCTCAATTCTGCGATGCCCGTAATTTCCTTTACTTGGGGCGGGGTAACCAATTCCCTGTAGCCTTGGAAGGCGCGCTCAAGTTGAAAGAGATTTCCTACATCCACGCCGAAGGTTACCCCGCTGCCGAGATGAAGCACGGCCCCATTGCCTTGATCGACGAAGAAATGCCGGTAGTCTTTATTGCTACCCAAAACGCCCAATACGAAAAGGTAATTTCCAATATGCAGGAGGTCAAATCCCGCAAAGGAGTCATCATCGCCCTGGTCACCGAAGGAGACGTGCAAGCTGCCAATGTGGCCGACTACGTGATCAAAGTACCTCTAGTCCAAGAAAACTTTTCACCGCTGCTCACCAGCATTCCGCTGCAATTGTTGGCCTACCATATTGCCATCCTCCGCGGTTGTAACGTGGACCAGCCCCGCAACCTGGCCAAATCGGTGACGGTGGAGTAATTCCCTCGCAGGGTTTTTGGTTTGACCTCTGAACCCTGCGTCAACTAACGCGTGGAACGGTCGTTGAGATTAATCTCTCGCCGAAAAAGCAACGAACGGGCATCCAGCCCACCGGTTTCCGTTCCAAAATGCAAAGCATTGTCCAACAAAGCTGCCAACAAATTGTGGGGCCTTTCGACTGCGTAGATATCCCCCGTAAAATGCAGGTTAATGTCCTCCATCGAAGCCGCCTATGCGCGGCCTTCACCGGTTGCGCCGCCTTTGATCCAAAAAACCGGACTCAAGGAAGGCTCCCGCAGTGCCGCTGCCGCCCGTACCCCGATACGGTTCAAGCCGTCCAGCAAACCCAAGGTGCAGGTGGTTTTGCCTTCGCCTGCCGGGGTTAGGCTGATGGCCGAAACTAAAACCGGTTTGCCACGCTTCTCTTCCGCC
>VHAW01000089.1 GCA_016872225.1 Sphingomonadales bacterium
ATACCTTGGGACAACCTATTGACGGCAAAGGTCCCTTGCAAGGCGAAATCTTTGAAATGCCCATTGAGCGTAAAGCCCCTGGCGTTATTTTCCGTCAACCGGTCCATGAGTCGCTTCAGACCGGGATTAAAGCGATTGACTCTATGATTCCCGTGGGTCGTGGACAGCGTGAGTTAGTCATTGGTGACCGTCAAACCGGTAAGACCGCGATTGTGATTGACACCATTATCAACCAAAAAGAATTTTATGAATCTGGCGAACCTGTTTATTGTATTTATGTAGCTGTAGGTCAAAAGGCCTCGACGGTGGCCAACATTGTGAAAACGTTGGAAGAAAAAGGGGCCATGCCCTACACCATTGTGGTGGCCGCCTTCGCTTCGGATCCGGCGCCTCTCCAATTCTACGCCCCGATGTCGGGCGCAGCGATTGGGGAATATTTCAGGGATTTGGGCAATCCGGCTTTGATTGTTTACGATGACTTGTCCAAGCAGGCTGTGGCCTACCGGGAAGTTTCACTTTTGTTGCGACGTCCTCCCGGACGTGAGGCCTACCCTGGTGATGTATTTTATCTCCATTCTCGTCTTTTGGAAAGAGCCTGCAAATTGAACTACAACGATGAGATTATCGCACAGATGAACGATTTGCCCGAATCACTCAAGGGCAAAGTCAAAGGTGGCGGTTCCTTAACGGCCCTTCCAATTATTGAAACCCAAGCCGGTGATGTATCGGCCTACATTCCGACCAACGTAATCTCGATTACCGATGGTCAAATTTTCTTGGAGTCCAGCCTTTTTAATTCTGGGGTCCGTCCCGCCATCAACGTGGGGATTTCGGTGTCTAGGGTAGGGGGTAATGCCCAAATTAAATCCATGAAGAAAGTGGCGGGGACCCTCAAACTGGACCAAGCCCAGTACCGTGAATTGGAGGCCTTCTCCAAATTTGGTTCGGATTTGGATGCCGCAACCAAAGCGGTTCTCGACAAAGGCGCTCGGAATGTGGAAATCCTCAAACAACCTCAGTATTCTCCGTTCCGGGTAGAAGATCAGATTGCCATCATTTATCTAGGTACTAAAGGCCTGCTTACAGGGATACCTATAGCCAAGGTCCGTGAATTTGAAGCCGATTTTTTGGCAACACTGCGCGCCAATAACCCGCAAGTTTTGGAGGCGCTCAAAGCCGGTAAATTTGAAGACAGCTTGACGGATGTGTTATCATCCACGGCCAAGCAATTGGTCGCTCGCTACCAAGTCTAAACACGGTAAGTCCAACCAAGCATGGCCAATCTCAAAGAAGTCAGGGTCCGTATCGGCTCGGTGGTCTCCACCCAGCAGATTACCAAAGCCATGAAAATGGTTTCGGCCTCCAAATTGAGACGAGCTCAGGGGGCAATTCAGCAAATCCGTCCCTATGCCGAGGGTCTTCAAAACATTGTGGGTCGTTTGGTTTCGGGTTTTGATGGTTCGGATGCCGAAACACCCCTAACCAAAGTTCGGGAGGTCAAGCGGGTTGGCGTGGTGTTGTTAACCTCCGATAAAGGATTGTGTGGTGGCTTTAACAGCAATTTGATTAAAACCGCTCGTCGTTATATCCAAAAATTGCCCTCCGATCAGCAAGCATGCATCATTCCGGTTGGTCGGAAAGGGTCTGACTTTTTTAGGCGGTCCGGCTTGCCTCAGGATTTGCGATTCAAGGATTTAATGCTCAAAATCCGTTACCAAGCCACCGCTGAAATGGCGGAAGAACTCAGCAAAGCCTTCGTTGGTGGGGATTACGACAAGGTTGTTGTTATCTATAGCGAATTCAAAAATCCGGTGGTACAATACTTCAAAGTGATGCCTTGGCTTCCTCTGCAGGCCGAGGTTGAAAGTTCTATTACCTCAGTTGGTGGCCCTAACTCTGCAAACGCTGATTATTTGTATGAACCTAGTAGGGAAGCTATTGTTCGAGATTTGTTACCTTTTTCGTTAGCTATAGAACTGCACAAAGCCATGCTGGATACCCAGGCCTCGGAGCACGGAGCCCGAATGACGGCGATGGATAAGGCTACCGAGAATGCCGGAGAATTGTTACGGGATTTGCGTCTTCAATACAATCGTGCTCGTCAGGCTGCGATTACCACGGAAATCACCGAAATAGTCGGTGGAGCCGCCGCCCTTGCGGGCTAATTCATAACCAATATTAATTTGCATATCCCCTTTCAAGGTATGCCTTCTTGCATGTCCCATGTTTGATTTGATATTTAGCATCAAGGAAGTCGATGATGTGGCTGGTCAGCTTCTTGGTTGGGTGAAGAGAGAACAGGGTGCTAATTCGATCCATCATCAAGGACCTTATGCTATTTCTTTGAGTGGCTCTATGGGTAGCGGCAAGACTACCCTGATTCGTGCGATGGGCAAACACCTTGGTTGTTCTCCGCTGCCATCTTCTCCAACTTTTAGTTTGATTCAAAACTACTTGACTGCGGGAGGCAACCAAGTGGTGCATGCGGATTTGTTTCGATTGCTTGATGCCCGTGAATGGCTCGCCTTGGATCCTGAAATGCATTATTTGGATGCGGAATGGTTGTGGGTGGAATGGCCTGATAAGGCTGCAGCGTATATGCCCAAGGGTATGGCCCAATTTGAGCTAAAGGCATGGAATATCGCCCAAAATTCGACTGCCTTAATGGATCAACGGCGCTTGATTTTTACAGGGTGGGTTCCATAATTTGGAGATGATGGAGGCGTTTTTGTGGTTATATTCGTAATATCAACTCAATTAGGTTCCATGGTCCAAGCTGCCCCTTTGGTTGCCCGTATTAAGGTCGATCGCAAACAAGTTGGGCTGAAAATCGGCATTCCCTGTGAAAGAGGTTTTCAGGAAAATCGAGTGGCTATTACTCCCCAAGGCGTTGCCTTGTTGGTGCATAACGGTCATGAGGTTGTCGTCGAAAGGGATGCCGGGATCCATAGTTTCTTTACCGACCAGGATTATGCTGAAGCCGGGGCATTCTTGGTGGATGGTCCGGCAGAGGTCTATAATTGCCCTCTTGTCGTCAAGGTTGGGCCTGTTCCATCGGAAGAGCTTCAGTTCCTGCGTCAGGGGCAGATGATCTTTTCTGCCTTGCATTTGCCGAGTATGAAATCCGGTGACCTCAAAGAAATTATTGGGCGTAGGATTACGGGTGTGGCCTACGAATACCTCACGGACCGCAGTGGTTTTCAGCCAGTAGTCCGTTCGATGAGTGAAATTGCCGGAACGATGGCCATTCTCATCGCTTCCGAATACATGAGTAATCAATTTCAGGGAAGAGGTAGGTTATTGGGTTCGGTTACCGGGGTTCCGCCGACGAGGGTCGTTATCCTCGGGGCAGGAACCGTTGCAGAGCATGCAACGAGGACTGCTTTGGGATTGGGCAGTGAAGTGGGTTTGTTTGATAATTCCATACGACGCCTAAGGCGACTTCAATTGCTAGTCGGCAGACCGGTCTATACCTCGGTGATTCATCCGATGGTGCTCGCTGGACAGTTGGCCAGCGCTGATGTGGTGGTAGGGGCTATGGGCGCGCAGAATGGCCGTACCCCCATGGTCGTCACCGAAGCCATGGTGATGGGGATGAGGCCTGGAGCGGTTATTGTGGATGTGAGCATCGATCAGGGGGGCTGTTTTGAAACCTCTCGTTTAACCAATCATACCCAGCCAGTTTTTGAGCAGCACGGCGTGGTTCATTATGGAGTCCCTAATATAACTTCTCGGGTCTCGCAAACCGCCTCGGAATCCCTGAGCAATATTTTGACTCCCATTCTCATGGAAGCGGGTCAGCGGGGAGGGGCGGAAGCGCTGCTTTGGCTCGAGCAGGGTCTTAGGGCAGGGGTTTATTGTCACCAAGGGCACCTCACGCAACGGCATTTGGGAGAGACCTACCACTTGCCATGGACCCATTTGGAGACTTTGATGGGATCAGGCATGTAGCCTGAATGAGGGTTGATGGGTACCAATTGCGGTTTTTTGCTCCCAAACATCATTTTGTTGAACTTTTTTAAAAAAAAGTTCAACAAAAATTTGGAAATACCAAATTCACACCTACTTTTGTTTAACAATTTACCCCTAAAGGTTAAACAAATGGAAAATTCCTTCACCGATCAAATTGCAGCCCACGCAGTCGCACTCAAAGGTTATGCCTTGTTTTTGACCCAAAACAAGGACGATGCCCATGATTTGTTGCAAGAAACCTACCTCAAAGCCTTTTCAAACCGTGATCGGTTTGCTCCCGATACCAATCTCAAGGGATGGCTTTATACCATCATGAAGAACACCTTCATTAATAATTACCGCCGTAAGGTGAAGCGGAACACTTTCGTTGATCACACCGAGCAGGATTATTACATCAATCAAGCTAATCAGCATATCCCCAATCAGGCCGAGTCGAAAATGGTCATGGAGGATTTGAATGCGGCGATAGCGGTATTGCCCTTGGA
Organism: Sphingomonadales bacterium; assembly: GCA_016872225.1. Taxonomy (GTDB): domain Bacteria; phylum Bacteroidota; class Bacteroidia; order UBA7662; family UBA7662; genus SYHX01. Next base: position 4,458 of record VHAW01000089.1, read on the forward strand.
GCTAAAGGAGGCTTTTATGCTCAATTTTCGTGGTCACAAATACCAAGATATTGCCGACCGCTTTGGCATTCCAATCGGCACGGTCAAAACCCGCATCCACCTTGCTCGCAAAGCTTTGAAGCGCAAGTTGTCGATCTATGGTGACCTCTATGGGATGAATACAGCGTAAGAACTGCATTGTTTCGCCCAATGCCCGCTGCTTCTAAAATCATTGTTATCGGGTCCGGTTTTGCGGGCCTTTCTGTGGCTTGTGTTTTAGCTTCCAAAGGTTATCGTGTTCAGATTTTGGAAAAAAATCATGTTCCTGGTGGAAGAGCAAGGGTCCTGGAGGCCCAGGGTTTTCGATTTGATATGGGGCCGTCTTGGTACTGGATGCCGGACGTTTTTGAAGATTTTTTTGCACTCTTTGGTAAGAAGGTTTCTGATTATTACGAATTGGTCCGTTTGGACCCCGCTTACACGATTGTGTACGGGCCTGGTGATCAATTGGTTGTTCCTGCCGACAGGATGGCGTTGGAGGCACTTTTTGAATCCTACGAAAAGGGTGCTGCGCTCAAGCTAAGGTCATTCTTGAAACAGGCTGCTTACAAATACGAGGTCGGTATAAGAGATTTAGTGTTTAAACCGGGCAGGTCTGTTACAGAGTTTCTTAGCCCCAAGCTCCTATGGGATGTTTTGCGGATGGATGTTTTCAACTCCATAGCTTCGCATGTTCGTTCCCATTTCAAGCATCCGCATTTGGTTAAAATGATGGAGTTCCCGGTACTTTTTTTGGGGGCTACCCCCAAGGACACCCCGGCTTTGTACAGCTTGATGAACTATGCTGACTTGGGACTTGGAACGTGGTACCCTATGGGAGGCATGGGAAAAATTGTCGATGCTATGGTTTCGCTCGCCCAAGAACTTGGCGTGGAAATTCTTTACGGTAAAGAGGCCCTTGCCGTGGGATGCAACGGGAATCAGGTGAAGACAATCGAAACGAATAACGGCGTTTTTGAGACGGATGTGGTGGTGGTGGGATCGGATTACCGGCATTTTGACCAGGAAATTCTCCCAACCCAGCACCGTAATTACAGTCATCGCTACTGGGAGAATCGAACCCTAGCCCCTTCCAGTCTGCTTTTTTATATCGGCTTGTCACAGCCGGTCCCTGGTTTGACCCATCATACTCTGTTCTTTGACGAAGACTTTGGGTTGCATGCCGAAGAAATTTATACCCGTCCACAGTGGCCTACCAAGCCGTTGTTCTATACCTCCCTTGCCTCCAAAACAGATCCCTCCGTAGCCCCTGAAGGGATGGAAAACCTTGTCATTTTGGTTCCCTTGGCCCCAGGCCTTCAGGATACCGAGGAAATTCGCGAGCGGTATTATTCGATGATTATGGATCGATTTGAGAGATTAACCGGGCATTCTCTCCGAGAATGGGTCGTTTATAAGAAGTCCTATGCGCACAATGACTTTATCAAGGACTACCATTCCTTCAAAGGCAATGCCTACGGGTTAGCCAATACCTTGCGGCAGACCGCAATTCTAAAGCCTTCGCTCAAGCATCGTAGTCTGAGCAATTTGTATTTCTGTGGTCAGCTTACGGTCCCAGGGCCCGGTGTTCCCCCATCCTTGATTTCCGGCAGGGTAGTCGCAGAAGAGCTTGCGAAGGAATGGCCAAACCAATAAGGCTTTTAGTTGTTTTTCCGATATTCCTTTTCTAGTTTCAACAAGTCTTTATGCTCAGTCTTTACCGCGACACTAACTTTGCTATTTCTCGGTTGATTACCCGGAAATACAGCTCCTCGTTTTCTCTGGGTATTATGGCCTTTCAGCCATCCTTCAGAGCCCCGATTTACTCCATTTATGGGTTTGTTCGTTATGCGGATGAAATCGTGGATACCTTTCACGATTATGACAAGGCGTTGTTATTGGATGAATTCCGCAGAGATACTTATTTGGCCTTGGAGCGTGGGATCAGTCTGAATCCTGTCTTGGATGCCTTTGCGCAGACGGTGTGGAAATATGAAATAGGGATCGATTTAATTGATGCTTTTCTAGACAGCATGGCCATGGACTTGCGTCAAATTTCCTATGCCCAGAATTCTTACGAAACCTATATTTACGGCTCGGCCGAAGTAGTCGGTTTGATGTGCCTGCGTGTTTTTTGTTATGAAGAAGAGGGTCTTTACGAAGAATTGCAAGAGGGAGCCAGAGCCTTGGGCGCAGCATTCCAAAAAATTAATTTTTTGCGTGATTTGAAAGATGATTACCAAAGCCGTGGTCGAACTTATTTTCCTAACTTAAATCTTGGTGTTCAATTAGATATACATTCCAAGAGAGAAATTGAGAAGGATATCCAACAAGATTTTGATCAGGCCTATGTGGCTATTATGCGTTTGCCCCGTGGGTCTCGGGTTGGGGTTCTTACTGCCTATCGATTTTACAGGAATTTGTTTCGCAAAATTCAGGAGGCTTCTTCTGAACAAATTCTCATGGAACGCATTCGGATTTCAAATGCAGAAAAAGCAGCATTGCTTTGTTATTCGGTGTTGCAACATAAGTTCACCTAAATTATCATTTCCTCTATAGAGAATTTGTGACGCGTTTTTCCTTGTTAGGACCAATGTTTGGATTATTGGTGCATCGCATAATGCTTGTGTTG
>VHAW01000090.1 GCA_016872225.1 Sphingomonadales bacterium
TGCATTTGGATTTGTTCCCTTGGAGAGACCCTGGTTTCCCATGACAACTTGGTGGCATTGGGCAAATTCACGGCTGCGACACCCATGACTGAATTTGTATCCAATTCAAAAAAGCGTGCATTAGTCCAAGATCCTAAGCCTGCACGGTGTTGCCATCGCAATCCAAACCCTCCAGTGTGCTCAAAACGTATAAACCCTTCAGCCCTTTGAACCGAGGCCTGATATGCATCAACAGTAGATATTGTCGGATAAATCAGGCTCCAATGATACAAGGAAGGTTGAAGAATTCCTGAAATAACGCCGAGTTCTATCATCCAAGGGCCCTTAAAATTGCTCGCAGAGTCTGAAGGTTGGCGGTATTGCCAAATTAATTGCGGTAAGGAAACCCAAGATGAAACCAAAAAGCTTGAGGAGTCGTTTTTTTCACGCTGCCGAACAAAATCAACGGAGACGCTCAATCGATGCTGTCCTGAACTCCAAACCCATGAGGGTTTAACAGAAAAGGTGCTTCTTGCCTGGTTCAAATTATCCGAAGCCCTTGATAACATAGATGAGTTGGACCAATCCAACTTCAAACCCAAATCGTGAACATCCTCAGTATAGCCAATTTGGTAAACCATCATCCCAGCCCATTCGTCGCTGCCCAAATCGGCGAAACGATCTGAAGAGTTCCAATTTTTGGTAGAGTTCCAATTTTTGGTACCAAAACCCTCCAAGACCAGATGCTGATGGAGACCGTCTATGAACTGACTTACACGGTTCCATGCGATTCGAGGGTTGACTCTCAAATTATTCCATTGAACGCCCGATAAGGTATATTTCGAAGGAGTCGTATCCGAAGCATGAGAGAGTATTCTTCGAAAATTGAATCGTGAGCTTCGCTGGGAAGCTTCCAAAGTAATATGCCAATCACGGCTTCCTGCAGGATACCAACCAAGGTTCACCCGAGGATTCCAAATAGTCAAACTTTGAATCGAATCCGCCCAAAGGCGATTCGAATTCCCAAAGGCTGCCTGAAAATCCAATTTTCCAAAAAGACGCTGTGAGCCTATCCTCAAGGGTCCACTCCATTCTGCTCCCAAATTACCTTGACTTCCGGGTATGCCTCCGGCTGTAATCGAAGCCCTGCTCAACAATTGAGGCTGAAGCGTGGATGAATCAAGAGAGGGTTCATTATACTTCGGAATAGGCCCGAATGAGTGAACAAAAGACAAAGAATCTGGCCTGTAAGAAAATGGAATACGGGTTGTTGGTTCCATAAATAAAATGGGATCCGATGAAAATCGGAACCAATCGGGAAGATTTGGATCATAGGCTCTCACAATACGAACGGTTTGCCCGAATCCTGTGCTATCCTGGCCATGAACTGAAACCACTAGGAAGACCAAGAAACATAAAAGTAACGATTTTCTTAACATGACTTTGACTTGTCCGCTGCAATAACTCGACATCTTCTATGGCTTATTGATTTCACGTAAACGATTTTCAGCTTTGCGGCTGATCTCATCAGCATCTCGACCTTCAATCAAATTTTGAAGCACAGCCACTGCCTGATCCTTTTCGTTAAGCGCCAATAAATTTTCAGCCAACAAAAACAAACCTTGGCCATACCATTCCGAGTATTGTGGCCAGCGATCGGTCAAATTGAAGAGCAAATCCTGGGAAACTGCATATTGACGTTCTTCGAAGGCCATTTCTGCCAGGTTGAACATAGCCCTTGCCGCCCATTCGGTGGTAGTAGAATCCGAAAGGTAACGTAAATTTTGCCGTGCTTGGGTGGCTTTCCCTTGATAGCGCATGGAATTGGCCAAATGCCACCTTAACTCATTTCTTGTATTCTGACCTAGAGAAATCATGGGCAAGTAAATTGCACCAATAGAATCCACCGTAGACCATTGCTTCAATATAGTAGATGCCCGAATCAAACCCATGGCTGCCTCCAACCTTGAGGTCACCGAGAAACTTCCTCGAAGAATGCGTAAAAAAACAGAGGTAGCTTGAGTCCACTGTTCCTTGCTTGTATAAAGTTCTGCAAGCATAAACATTCCACGTTCGGTGAACAAATTATCAGGCATTAGCATAAGAGCCTCCAAATCTGAAATTTGCATTGATTTATCCCCGACCTGGGCAGCAGCAAACGAGCGCATGTACAGGGCATTCGCTTTGAATGATCCTAAAGGATAATCCGATAAATATTGAGTTAGAGTTGCCAAGGCCTCGAAGAACTTACCTGATTCCATACTGAACTGCGCTGTTTCGAAAAGCAACGAATCCATGGCATCATCTTGCACGGCAATCAAACCATTCTTCCCGGCAATATCCATATATCGCTGAGGTTGCGAGGTCCGAATGCATAACTGCCTCAGCTCAAACAAAGCGTCCCTTCCTTCCGGTAAGCCTGCAGCCTTCTGAACAACTTCCTCAAAAACAGTTAACGCAAGACTATCTTGTCCTAATTCCAAATAAATCGAGCCTCGTAAATTCATGGCCACGAAGGTGAGGCTTTGCATTGGGTAATCTTCCTCTAGCTTTCGAATACACCACATTGCCGAATCAAATGAAGATTCATGAAAACAAGTAGTTGCAAGCTCAAGTAAACCGTATATGCGATAATCCGAACGAGGGTAATCCTGAATTAAAGCCACCAATTGGTCGCGCTTTTTCAAAGTTTTTTTCTGAATCCCATAAGCGATGGCCAATTGGTAATTGGCGTATTCCACCTCTGTCCGAAGTTCATCAATGCAATAAGAAAATTGTCGAACAGCCAAATCCACCTGGTCGTCTCGGAGGTAAGCATCCCCCAAACGCAGATGCGCATCTCGGTACATAGCCGTTTCAAAATCACTGCGGTTTTCCATGGATTGACCGTTTCGAACCGCTTGAAGCAAAAATTTCACGGCTTGGGGATGACGTTTCAAACGAAAGGCTAAATGACCCAATTGATAATTTGCCGCCATGGGATGGCAACCCAATGCTCTTAAATCTGGTTGAAAGTACTCGAAATCGAGATAATTTTTCATCCATAGAAAGGCTTGATTATATTCTCCAACCCTATGGTATAGCTCAGACTTCCAAAATAAGGTAGCTGATCGAATAAATGAATCAATCATATATGTTAATGAGGAATCCAAAAATGGCAAAGCCTCAACATAACGTTTTTGATTGTACAAGGTTATTCCCTGCTGATAATACAATTTCTGAACAATCGCCTGAACCTTGGGCGACTTATTGGAAACTCCACGCAGTATTCGCAAAGACTCCACATAGTGATGGGCCTTCATGGCGAGATCACTCAAGTATTCACTGATTTCTTCCCTAAAATCACTTCGTGGATATTGCATCAGAAAAGAACCCAATACACGAAAATTAGCGGGTGATTCCCCTATTTCGTAACACAATTTAGCGTACCAATAAAAAGCACTCTCTCGCATTATTCCGCTAACCTCTAACTCCGTTACCCGCTGAAAGGAATTTCGAGCCCTTGCCAGATATCGGTCCAGTTTTTCATCCAATCCCCATGCTAACCATGCATTTCCTTGCACATAATATGCCATGGTCTTGATTGAATCAGGCCAATGATCTATTTTCTTGAGTAAAAGTGTGACTGTATCCCACGCCATGACCAAACTATACATTTGAGCCAAACGAAGAGTATCCACGGAGACCTTTTGGTATCCCTGATCCACGGCTGCCTGTAGGTAGCCTGGATAGCGATACGGCATTGAGCAATGATAACTTAAATGCACACCCAACAAGGATAAGGCGAGTTTACCCTTAACCTTTGGTCGCATCATATGGAAGTCGATTAATGCTAATGCCGCCGAAGTATCACCGTCAAGGGCATTGACCAATGCTCTGGGATAAACACACAAACCTTCATAACGCTCATCGGCTTGCAGCAAATCCAACAATTCCATAACACCGTTGATATCGAAGTGATGAAGCCTGTGCAGCATAAGGGAATAGCGAGCATGCACCTGAAAATCCCCATGAACGCTTGCAGCCTGTTGCCAATGCCCTATGGCTCTAAGGGTATCGGAAGCATAAACCAATCGTCCGAGAAGGTAATGGTATTGCTGCGCAGTGGTCACTGTAAGTTGATACCAATTCAAAGAATCAAGAATAGGCAAAGCCTCGGTATCGCGGCCTTGTTGAATCAAATAGACCGCATAGGCAAGACGCGCCTCATCAATTCGTGGATGATTCGGATAATTCTTGACATAGGATTGGAACATCAAGTCGGTCCCCTGATCTAATCGATACGCAGCTTGTATAGAACCATACCAAGCCAAATCGCCCCCATCGATCCCTTCTGGTCTAGTAAGCCGCCATTCTTCTTGCGGATAGGCCGTAAACCTCAAAGCCAAATCAGCCAATTCAAACTCCAATTGATCTGCCCATTTCAACCAGAATTCCCCATGGGCCTTGGGAATTTGAAACGGTTTAATCCCTTGGCCGGATATTTCTCCAGACCATAAAACAACAGACAACCATCCGTAGATGCATATCCAATATGGCCATCGAAAAAGACGTAGAAGTCTCATCAAAAACTCAAAACCAATCCCAGAGCTGGCAATATCGGTAACTGGTCTACCCTGCTATAGCGGATTCTATCGAAATAGAAAATATTACGCCGATTGTAAGCATTGGTCAGACTGAAGTTAACATCCATAGAAAGACGTTCACTCCACTCTTTGCGGTAGCGTAATGCCAAATCCAATCGGTGGTAGGTTGGTAATCGGCCTTGGTTAAATCCTGCATACAAAACCCCCAATGCTCCTCCCTGGTTGATATAATCCGTTCCAGCGCCGGCCCCAAAATTCAATTCAGGGTAAAAACCCTGAGTTTGGGTGAAAGGAAATCCAGAGCCGAAATTCCAGCGACCAGAAACTTCCCATTCCAACTGCTTACCAAAGGTATAAGTACTCACCAAATTGATGTTATGGCGACGATCAAAAACAGGATTGTACGTACGGATTCCATCAAAACGATCCACATAAGTCCAACTGTAGGTGGTCCAAAAATAAAATCGCTTAACATCGTATTTCAGCCGGAAGTCAAACCCATAGGCCCTACCACGTTCAATAATAAAGTCTTTCTTGAGGACATCGGGCTTTCCGAAATTCCCCTCCACATCATTAAAAATTTTGTCCCTATTGATATTGGACAATTGAATAAACTGTTTGATATAGGTTTCTGCATTGATTTCGACTCGGGGGCCTAAATCGATTTCAATCCCGCCGACCAAATGATTGGCTTTCTGAAGTCGAGAGGTCACAGGCTCCCCGTCAAAGGTTTTGGGGAGATTATCCGGGCCTGAAAGAAAACCTAAGAAAAGGTTCACCACATCCCTGTCGGAGGTTGCAGAAATCAGATTTTGGGAATATTGACCACCTGCTACCTTAAAGCGTAAATCAGGTCGGGCATTGTACTTAGCACTGAATCGCGGCTCTAACGACATTTCGGTAAGACTGGAATAATAATGCGCTCGAAGACCCGGCTCAACCACCCAATTATCGAACAACAAGTTGTATTTGCCAAACACCGCAAGCTCGGTGGTGCTTTCCTGTTGACGTATAATTTGACCCGTAGAATTGGTGAAATTAAAATCCGTGGTAAGGCCCACCATATCAAACCCAAAATTAGCCTGACCAGAGTTCAGGTATTGGGTCACGGAAACCGTACCGTTGAATCCAGAAATAGCCGAACGCCTTGGACGATGGTCGGCTTCGCGTTGCCCTGATTCAAAATTTGAATACGCCAAATTTCCTGATATCATATTGTCGGCGCCCTCAGGGATGAGCACAAATTGAGTCCCTGCCCCGGTGGATACCCAATCAACCTCCGCGATTCCCCTGAAATTCGCCTTGTCGTTCATATTAAACCCAAACAACGACAACTTAGATCCGCTATTGGCTTTAAAAGTAGCCTTGCCATACAAATCAAAAAAAGAGAAAGGTAAGCCTTGTGAACCAGCATAGGAATAAAGCGCCTTCGAGGTTTGGTCTAAGTAGGAACCCTTGGCACTGAAAATGAAGGTTGGAGTCAGTTTTTCAGGATCAACCGACTCCCATAAGGGGCCTTCCAAGACCAGCCTGCTCAAGAATGGACTTACCCCAATTTTTCCGCTAAGTTGTTTTTGGTTACCGTCCCGGGTCGTCACATCCATGACCGCGGATATACGACCACCGTGATTGGCATTGTAGGCCCCCGTATAGACCTCTGCATTTTTGATCAAGTCTGTTTCAAAAACGGAATATAACCCAATGGAATGAAAAGGGTTATAAAGCAGCATTCCGTCTAACAATACTTTATTCATCACCGGGGAACCTCCACGGATATACAATTGCCCACCTTGGTCGCCTGTGAAGACCACCCCCGGCAAAACTTGTAAATACTGTGCAATGTCGGCCTCACCACCCACCGAGACCACTTGGGTAATTTGTTTGGGGGTTACTGTTTCTACCGAAACGCGGGTATTGGTCAACTGCTCCTGCTTCGCCCCAAACACCTCCACCTCTTTGAGGCCGATCGAGGACTTGGATAATTGCAAACGATAATTAAGCGTTACACCTGCGGTGATCCTGATGGAGGTGCGGATTGTATCGTAACCCAAGTACGTACTCATTAGGATATAGTTCCCGGGGGGAATATTCTTGATCGTAAAAAAACCATTGACATCGGTGCTGGCTCCAATAGTGGTTCCAGCCAGGAATACATTGGTAAAGAGGATGGGCTCTCCACTGCTTTTGTCCAAAACGGTTCCTCGCACAGTACCTGAACCCTGACCTGTGGCCGTATGGCAAAGGCCAACAAACGCAATCACGATCCCAAGGAAGCCTGTACGGCCCAAAGCCTTAAAAACATACCTCATCGCAGTAAAATTAAGGAATGATGATGCAATTCGTACAAGGCACGCAAAGCATAATAGGCCAGTTCCTCAGAACTCAGGCCCCAAGGGAAGCGGAGACTGCTTTTGCTGCG
>VHAW01000091.1 GCA_016872225.1 Sphingomonadales bacterium
CGGGTTAGTTTCGAGCTCAAAGAGGGCCGCAAGGGCCTCAATGCCGTGAATGTCAAATTGATTGATAATTAATTCTATCCGTTGCATACACCGCTCACAACCGCCCTCCGGGGCGGTTTTTTTTTGACTCGCCAGGATGATGGATGACCTTGAAAGCAGTTCAAAGACTTAAAAATTAGTCTCCTGAACGCAAAAAATCGCCCCCCTCAAGGCCTATATTTGCCCTCCTTTTGGGAATTATATCCGTACTTACCCCTTGATTTAGTCTCTCCGTGACCCGTTCAGCCCAAGCCAATTACAGACAAACTGCTCATGGCATGAAGATTTTTGCCGGTCAGGCTACCCAAGACCTGGGGAGCAGGATTGCTATGGCCTACGGGGACTCTTTGGGGGATTCCTCGCTTTTGCGCTTCTCGGACGGGGAGTTTCAGCCGGTCATCAACGAATCGGTGCGGGGTTGCGATGTTTTTCTGGTTCAGAGCACCTATGCTCCGGCCGATAATTTGATGGAGCTCCTCTTGATGATTGATGCCTGCAAGCGGGCTTCGGCGCATTACATTACCGCCGTAATCCCCTATTTTGGATTGGCCCGCCAAGATCGTAAAGACAAACCCAGGGTGCCCATAGGGGCCCGTTTGGTTGCTGATATGTTAGGAGCAGCTGGGGTAACCCGCGTGATGACCATGGACCTCCACGCCCCGCAGATTCAGGGCTTTTTCAATGTCCCTTTTGATCATTTGGATGCCAGCACCATTTTTGTGCCCTACGTCAAATCCTTGCAATTAGGCCAAGTAGCCATTGCCGCACCGGATATGGGGGCAGCGGCTCGTGCCAAGTTCTTTGCCTCCCACCTGGATTGTCCCATCATTGTCTGCGACAAAACACGGGCCAAGGCCAATGTGATTGCCAAAATTCAAGTCATCGGTGAAGTCAAAGGCAAGGATATCGTGATTGTCGATGACTTGGTGGACACGGCTGGTACCATTGTTATGGTTGCGGATCAATTGATGCGCAAGGGTGCCGCTTCGGTCCGCGCCGTTTGTACCCACGGGGTGCTTTCCGGCGAGGCCATTGAGCGCATCTCTAATTCAGCTCTCACTGAACTGGTGGTGACCGATACCATACCTCTTCGCCAATCTACATCCAAAATTAAAGTACTATCGGTAGCTGAACTCTTCGCTCAATCGATACGCAGTGTACGAGAATTTTCGTCTATTAGCCATTTGTTTGAAGTCAAAGTCAAATCCAACTAAGGAAGAGTCAGTTTAAGAAAACCAATTACTATAACACCAATTTTTATTTCTTTAAATCCATCCATTATCCAAAATCAAACGCTATGAAATCGATCAATTTGAGCGGTTCTCTTCGGGAGAACGTAGGGAAGTCTGATTCGAATCAATTGCGTGCAGAAGGCAAGATCCCTTGCGTATTGTACGGCAATGCAGTTTCTCAATCCCATTTCTGGGCCCATGCCTACGATTTGAAGGCTGTCTTGTTCACGCCGGAGACCTACAAAATTATCTTGAATTTGGGCGGTGCCCAGCATCCTTGCGTTGTCAAGGAGGTCCAATACCACCCCCTGAATGGCGCCATGCTCCATGTGGACTTTATGCTGCTGGATCCTACCAAGCCCGTGAAACTGAATTTGCCTTTGGAGTTTGTGGGAACATCCTCCGGGGTGCGTGCCGGTGGAAAATTTACATCCCGTATGCGTTCCATTACCGTGAAAGGCATGCCGAATCAATTGCCAGCTTCGGTTAAGGTGGATATTTCCAACATGGAATTGGGTGGGGTAGTACGTGTTAAGGATATTGTTACGGATGGTTTTACATTAGTTGCCGCTCCTAATAATCCGGTAGCTGCCGTAACCATTCCGCGTATTATTAAAGGTGCTACGGCCGAAGATTCCAAATAAGCACCTTCGTTCACGGGGCGCCCTTTGAACCCATGAGCCCTTTGCCATGAAGTTTCTAGTTTTTGGACTGGGGAATCCTGGTTCCGAATATGCGGATACTCGCCATAACATTGGATTTATGGTTCTGGACCGTCTATGCCGTGATTTGGGCTCGTTGGAAACCTTTGCCACCAGGCGCTACGCATCGGTTGCGAGTGGTAAGCAAGCCGGCAAGCATTTTCTCTTGGTCAAACCCCAAACTTACATGAATCTTTCGGGTCAGGCGGTACGGTATTGGATGCAGACCGAGAAGTTGGAGGTCGAGCGCATCCTGGTCATCACGGATGATATAAGCTTACCATATGGCCAAATTCGGCTGCGCGGATCGGGAAGTGCAGGGGGTCATAACGGCCTCGGTCATATCGAAACCGTATTGGGCCACAACTCTTATCCCCGATTGCGTGTCGGTATAGGTCGTGATTTTGGGTCGGGTCGTCAATCCGATTATGTCTTGTCCTGCTTTGAGAAGGCCGAGCAAGAAGACCTGCCGGCCTTGTTAGAACGTTGTTCTCAAGCCGCTATGGCGTGGGCCTTAAGGGGCCTTGGTCCTGCCATGAACGAGTTCAACCGCAGTTAGCAAACTTTGCAGTGCAGGTTGGGTAGTCCGTTCAAGTGGCCGCGTAGGTGATCGCCCACTTTAACCGGGCCCACACCGGCTGGGGTTCCTGTATAGATGATATCGCCCATTTTCAAGGTGAAATACCGAGAAACGAAGGCAATGATTTCAGCAAAGCTGAAGAGCATGTCAGAGCTGTGACCGCTTTGCCGAAGCTCCTCGCCGATTTGGAGGGTAAAGGCAAAGCCCTGCTCTAGTTCTGCCGGATCGGTTTCCTGCCAATCTCCTAAAATAGCCGATCCGTCAAAACCTTTGGCCAGTTCCCAGGGAAGTCCTTTGGATTTCAATTGTTCCTGTAGGCTTCTAGCGGTAAAATCAATGCCCAAGGCAACACGGTCAATGTAGGTAAGGGCAAATTTTGGTTGGATATGTCTGCCGTTTTTCCCAATTCGTAACACAATTTCAATCTCATGATGCACATCACCCAAACGGTCCGGAAGGAAGAAGGGTTTACCGTCCCGGACCAGGGCCGTTTCGGGTTTCATAAACACCACGGGTTCGCTCGGTTTGGGGTTGTTAAGTTCCCGAGCGTGTTGGTCGTAATTACGACCTATGCAAATGATTTTCATGAGATTGCATTTGATTTAGGGTCCAAGAGGTCAAGGCTTGCAGATAGGAATTATCCGGATCAAAGGGGACTCCTGCGGTGTGGTATACTTCTTTGATTGAAACGGTGTTACCCAGGGTGAGAGCATCACGATAAGCCGTCAAAGCGTTAGATTCGTCCTTGGCACTGTTCCTCCACACCCCTAGGGCTCCAATTTGTGCAAAGCCGTATTCAATATAATAGAAGGGCATTTCGAAGAGGTGTAACTGACCCTGCCAGGCGTAGTCCATCCATTCCTCCAGCCCACTCCAGTCCACCACGGCGCTGTTATATTCTTGTATAAGGCTCTGCCAGGCCTCATGTCGTTCGCTACGGGAATGGCCGGGATGTGTGTATAACCAATGTTGAAAAGCGTCAATGCAGGCAATCCAAGGGAGAACCCCAACGGCACGTTGTATTTGTTCCAGGCAGGCTCGGTGCAGGTCTTCCTCTTGCTCAAAAAAATGATCGTAGGCTTTCATGCTCAGCAATTCCATACTCATCGAGGCCAACTCCGCAGTTTCGGAAGGGGTTTGTCGGTAAGCATTGAGGCGCAAGGGATGAACCAAAAAGGAATGCACCGCATGTCCTCCTTCGTGCATCATCGTTTCCAAGTCTTCCATGGATCCGGTGGAATTCATGAACACAAAGGGTGCCCCGCTTTCCATCATCGGGTAATTGTATCCCCCGGGAGCCTTGCCTTTGCGGGATTCCAGGTCAAAGCGTCCCATGCGTTCCATAGTGGCTAGACAGTTCCCAAAATAGGGGTTCAATTGGTTGAAGGCCGCCACGCTTTTTTGAATCAAATCTGAGGCTCCTTCAAAGGGCTTCAAGGGTTTAAGTCCTGCAGGAAGGGCCTTGAGATCCCAGGGGCGCAGGCGATCCAGTCCGTTGATTTGGGCTTGGTTACGATCGAGGTGCTCTTTGAGAGGAACCATGTACTCGCGAACCAATCGGTGAAAGGAAAGACATTCCTCAATCCCGTATTCAAAGCGTTGTAGTTCCCGAAAACGGTAATCCCGGTAATCGGCAAAACCCGCGTTGAGTGCAACTTGATGTCTTAGTTCCAGCATTCGATCCATGAGGGCTTGGAGTTTCTCGCTGATGCCTGCTCTGGCCTCCATGATGAGGTGATAAACTACTTCGCGCTGGCTGCGGTCGTGGGATTTGAGAAACTTCTGAGCCTGAGGCAAGGTGTATTCCTGTCCATCATACACAATGCACAGGCTACCTGTTTTGGCCGCGTATTGGCTTTCAAGGCCTTTGAGTTCAGTTTGTAGCGGTATGTTTTCTTCTCGGTAGAGATCAAGCGCATTTTGAACACTGCGCACAAGGCGATCAAATCCAGGTTCACGATATGAATCCAGCAATGGGTACGATAACATTTTACGATTCAGGGCATCGTCTAGGGGCGCAATCTTGGGATAGATTTCTTGAATATAAAACTCGTAAGCCTTTCTTTTGTCCTTGTTTTCGGTATCACAGCTCAGGGCTACATAAAGCCAAGCCTGGTGCTCGTCCAGGCAAGATTCCAACTCCGAACGGTTTGCGAGCCAGCCGGCAAAAGCAAAGTGTTGGTCCATAGTGGGCCATTCCACATTGAGTAGGGCTTGGTAATACGGTTTAACGACTTCAAAGGAGGTTGGTTGAAAATCTGCAGCAATAAACGAACGCTTCCGGGTGAGTTCTTCCATGATTAAAGTTTAGCTGACCAAGTTTAGCAGTAAGCCCAACGCGAGAGCCGACGGAGGAACCAGCGACGACGAATGGAATTGCGCTCAGCAATGAAATACATGGCTGGAAGTAAGATCAAGGTAATCAGCGTGGAGAAGGTTAGCCCAAAGATGATGGTCCAACTTAGTGGACCAAAAAAGGCCACCTGATCACCGCCTAAATAAAGATGCGGTTCAAAATGAGCAAATAGCCCCGGGAAATCAATGTTGAGACCTAGTGCCAAGGGCACTAAGCCCAAAACGGTGGATGCCGCGGTCAAGAACACTGGGGCCAAACGGATTTTGCTGGCTTGAACAATGGCTTCGCGAAGGGGGAGGCTTTGTTCTTTACGAATCAGGTCGATGAACTCTACAATCAGGATGCCGTTTTTGACGACAATGCCGGCCAAGGCAACAATACCAATACCGGTCATGATGATGGATAAGGTCATGCCGGTGATGACATATCCCAAGAGGACTCCAATGACCGAAAGCAGAATCTCGGATAGGATCATCAGGGTTCGATTCATGGAATTGAATTGAAACATCAAAATCATGAAAATCAGGCCTATGGAAATTATCAAAGCATTGGACAGGAAGTTGCTGGCTTCGGCTTGCATTTCTTGTTCGCCGGTCATGCGGATGCCTGTTCCCTCGGTGGCTTCAAAACCGTTAAGGGCTTCTTGGATGGTGGTGACCACCTGATTGGGGGTAAAGCCGCTCAAGACATTGGAGGATAGGGTGACAACGCGCTTTTCGTTCTTGCGTTTGATACTGCCCAACGAGGAAGTGTATTCAATGTTTGTAACAGCAGATACCGGTAATTGGCGTACTACCCCCCCAGCGTTCATGTCCCGGAAGGTGATTTTGGCATTGAGAAGTCGGTTCAAGTCTTCGCGGTCCACCCGAGAATAGCGAAGTTGGATGGGAATTTCGTCGTTGTTGCTTCTGAATTTACTGGCCTCTTTGCCAAAAACGGCAGCCCTTATTTCGGAACCGATCTGTGCGGTGCTGACCCCTTCTCGCCGGGATCTTTCACGATCAATGCGTACCAGCAATTCCGGTTTACTACGCTCCAGGTCAATTTTGAGTTCTTCAACTCCGGGAATATTGCAGGAATCAAGGTAGGCTTTGAGGGCTTGAGCATTCCGGCCCAAAACAGTGAAGTCTTGGCCGGTGACTTCGATGTTGATTGGCTTGCCCGTGGGGGGGCCACTGCGTTCTTGATTCACGGCAATTTCGACACCGGGTATCCCTTTGATGCGTGCGCGGATAGAATCCAGCAAGGGTAGGGTTCGAAGCCCATCCCGCTCTCCATAGGCGATAAAGGCCACGGTGACTTTGCCTTTGTGCGGGGCGACGGATTGATCCCTTTCCATGGGATCGCCTGCGCCTATCGCCACGTTGGTAACCACCGATTCCACCAAGGGATTGCGTGGCCCGAGGACCTCCATCACCTTGGTTTCCACTACTTGTGTCAAAGAGTCGGTGACCACAGCCCGGGTTCCGATAGGGGTATTCAAGTAGACATAGACAAAATTGGGTTCTCCGGTAGGAAAGAAAGCAATTTTGACTCTACCGCTACTCACCGACAAGCCGGTTAGTACAAAACTCAGGAAAAGTAAGCCTATAGCCCCTAACATGAGAAATCTGGGACGACGACCTTGGAGGCACCAACGGAGCAAGTGTTCGTATCGGTTTTGGACGGAGGGCCATGTGTGGTTCTGGAAGCGCTCAATCATAGGGCGTAACACCAAACGGTTGAGCCATAACAACGGAACGATAAAATAAACAAAATTCGCCAGGCCGGTGAAACCTGCTAGATGCAAGAGAGTTCCCAAAACGCCCAACCCAGAAGAGGTGATGATGAGGGTACGACGGGACCGAACGCGATCTTTTTGAATTTCCTCGGGGGTTTCAGGCTCCGGCTTCATGAACTGAACGGCAAAAACAGGGTTGATGATGTAGGCCACCAACAGCGACGAAATGAGGGTTAAAATGAGGGTTACCGGCAAAAAGTACATGAATTTACCGACAATGCCGCCCCAAAAGGCCA
>VHAW01000092.1 GCA_016872225.1 Sphingomonadales bacterium
GCGAATCAATTATCCCTCCATTGCCTTTGGCCTTGAAAATATGTTGCAAAAGATTTATGCGTTTCATAACACAGAAGACCAAAATCCATTTCCCACCGAGCCAAAAAAAAATAATTCTTCAGAGGATCGACCATGGTTACGGATTAACGGTTTGATATGGATGAACGATTTAACTACCATGCGCAAAGAGGCGATGCACAAGGTGGCTCAAGGCTTCGACTGCCTCAAATTCAAAATCGGCATCCTAGACTGGCAAGCCGAATTGGATATGATCGCAGAGATTCGAAGCGATTACCATCCCGCAAATTTGGAAATCCGTGTGGATGCCAACGGAGCCCTCCATCCCGACCGGGCCGTGAATCAAATGATGGAACTCCAAAGTCTTGGCATTCATAGCATTGAACAACCCCTGCATCCCCGCTTTGACCACCTGATAACAGCCTTTTCTAAGGCTGCATCGCTTCCAATCGCTTTGGACGAATCCATCCTTCTTCGCAAACCCGATGACGCATCGCATGCGTGGCTTGCTGAATCCGGGGTGAAGTTTCTAGTGCTCAAGCCCGGTTTGCTCGGGGGATTCAAAGTGGCGGAAGCATGGATTCAAATCGCCGAAGAACTAGGCATAGGCTGGTGGATTACTTCTGCCTTGGAATCAAATATTGGCTTGGGCACTATAGCTTCATGGACTTATCATCAAGTATTACGTTGGGGAAATCCCCTCGCTCAGGGGCTTGGTACCGGGAGACTATATGTAGATAATTTTCCAGCAACTACTTTAATTCGAGAAGGCCGTCTGTACCCTGTGAAGGATTGGTCAATTTCGTAGAAACGAGCATTGTTTTTTAAGATGCTGTACCGATTGAAGGCATGGCCTAAGGCCGCGGAAGAGTTTCTCAAGGAATGGGATAATCATGAAATTCAATTATTTACATTCCAAACATCAGGCACCACCGGACCCTCCAAATGCATCACATTGAGCCGTCGACAGATCATCGCCGCGGCAAGTTGCAGCGAAAGTCAACTAGGTTGGCAAGAAGGTCAACGTATAGGCATGGCCTTGAACGCCGCTGGCATTGGGGGAAAAATGTCCATAGTTCGTTCTCGTTATTACAACATCGAGATTATTCCTCTTGAATTACGACTAAATGATGATTACAAATCCTCTGGCTCCTTTGCTTCGGAAGCTTGGACGGAGTACTTGGATCACCTTTCGTTAGTACCCGTTCAGGCTCTAACTTTGCTACGCTATTGGGCAAAACACAAGGTAGATCCTTCCACAAGGCTAGGCACGTTGCTTCTAGGGGGCGGGCCGCTTCCCGCCGACCTTGAACAATTCCTGAGAAAAGATTGGCCTTGGAATGAACTTCGTTCGCAGACGACCTTCCGCATTTTCCAGGGCCTGGGCATGACCGAAACGGCAGGGCATTTCGCTTTGAGAAATCTATTTCCCGTTTTCGAAACTGCCTACACCGTTTTGCCCGGTATTGATTGCCGCCTCGCGCCTGTTCACGATGAATCCCCTACAGACAAAGATGAATCCCCTACAGACAGGGGAGAATTGATCATTACAGGCCCGGTGACCAACCACCAACCTCTAACTACCCGCGAGATCGTTCGCATGGGGCCACAACCCAGCCAAATTGAGTGGCTCGGCAGGGCGGATCTGGTCATCCAAAGCGGGGGCCACACGCTTTTAATAGACGAAATCGAAGAACATATGAGGGCTGCGCTGCATGAGGCAAGCGGACTTCTTTCCTTAGGCTCTTGGAACTTCATGGCCCAAACAAACTGGTATTTGGCGCCTTTAGCCGACCCTATTTGGGGTGAGCGAGTGGCCTTGTGCATTCCCATCGAGACCTATGAAATCCTTGCTAAGTCCAGCGAACTTGCCAGCCTGAAACCTGCAGATTGGTCGCCATTCCTACCGCCTTCTTCCTGGCCCAGAGCGATTGCCCCTGTTCCTCAAAACTGCTTCAACCAAGCCGGCAAAATTATCCGCCTTTCACCTCCTCTTCCTAATCTCGCAGAACCGTTTACATTAGGATAATTCAATTATAATTCATTATTTTAGAAAGGAAAAAAATACTTGCCCTAAAATCACCATAAAACACCACCTAAAAATCCTTTAAAAAACAAAGTAAACTTTCCAAGTCAAGCTCAGCGAATACACCAATTGGTAGGCCCCTGGTCTTGCTGTTCGGCCTCCCTTGGATTACCTTTGAACAAGGTTCCAGGTCCAACGCTGGTTGTCTTGTGGACAAGGGTAACCAGGCCATCATCGGTGCCAATGTCACGGTCAAAAGCAACACCACTGGTGCCGCTACAGATTTGAACGGGAATTACACCATAGAAAATCCAAGACCTGGTAATATCACTTTGGATGTTTCCAACCTAGGAACCCAGTCGGTTTCGGTGACGGTTTCCTTCTCCAGAGTTGCACCCGCTAATTTTACCCTGACCAAAGATGCCCAACTCCTGCAAGAAGCGGTTATTTTCGGTTACGGAACCCCCCACAAACCTAGGACCTCACCGGGACGGTCACCGCTATCCCCTCCAAAGTCATTCAACAACATCTCTTACTCCCTCATTCCATGCCGTCCGATCAGCCTCAATCATCCGATCAGCCCCAACCATCCGATCAGTCTCATAATCAGCCCTTTGGCGATCTCGCCATCCTCACCTCTGGAGGGGATTCCCCCGGGATGAATGCCTGCATACGGGCCCTGGTTCGCAGCGGTATCTATTACGGCCACCGAGTTTGGGGAGTCATCCGGGGGTATGACGGCCTGATACAGGACGAATTCCGCCCCATGGATCTTCGCTCGGTCGGGAACATTATTCATCGAGGCGGCACCATCCTCAAATCAGCCCGATCTGAAGAATTCCGTACCGCGGAAGGCCGTCGCAAAGCCTACGAGAACCTCATCAAACGCAACATCACGGCCTTGGTCGTCGTGGGCGGAGATGGCAGTTTTCGAGGCGCTAATGTCTTTGCGGAGGAATACCCCGTATCCGTCATGGGCCTACCAGGTACCATCGATAACGACCTTTACGGCACCGACTACACTATCGGTTTTGATACCGCCACCAACACTGTGGTGGAATGCATTGACAAAATCAGAGACACCGCGGATGCCCATAACCGGCTCTTCTTTATTGAGGTCATGGGTCGGGATGCCGGCTACATTGCCCTCAACGGAGGCATTGCCGCCGGTTGCGAGGAAATCCTCATCCCTGAAACCAAAACTGACCTCAATGCCTTAATCGAAGTGCTCAAAAAAGGCCGTGCCAACCACAAAAGCTCCGGACTTATCATCGTCGCTGAGGGCGATGAGGAAGGTGGCGCCTACGAAATTGCGCGCAAAGTCGCTAAGCAATTTAACGGCTACGAAATGAAAGTCACCATCCTGGGCCATATCCAGCGTGGTGGCAGCCCCTCCTATTTTGATCGGGTCCTGGCCAGCCGTCTGGGTATTGCCGCCATCGAAGGATTACGTCAAGGTCAAAGCAAGGTTATGGCCGGCATCATCAACAACAAAATTGTTTATACTCCCATCTACGAAGCAGTCAAAAACTCCACCCAAATGGACTTGGACCTTTACCGGATATCCAAAATCCTGGCCATCTAAAAACCCCTAAAAAATCCATGTTATTAGTTGCCGACAGCGGCTCTACCAAAGCTGATTGGAAATTTCGTAACAACGAAGAGTCCATTGTATCTACTCGGGGGTTCAATCCCTTCTTTCATGGCTGCGATTTTGTGTTGGCTGAATTAGAGGCCTCTCCCCTCAAGACCTTGGTTGGTCAGGTGGACGAGATTCGTTTCTTTGGGGCAGGATGCTCTAGCGAAGAGCGGAATCTACTTATTAAGAAGCCTTTGGAAGATTTTTTTCAAGGCGCCAAGGTCACGGTGGATCACGATATCCTGGGCGCTGGGATTGCTTGTGTTGGGGACGAGGAAGGCATTGCCTGCATTATTGGGACCGGATCCAATTCATGCTATATCAAAAACCAACAGTGGTCGCAAATTGTGCCGGCCTTGGGATATCTTTTGGGTGATGAAGCCAGCGGTTCATACTTAGGAAGACGCATGCTCTCCGATTATCTATACAACTTATTACCGGATCCCATTGCCCGCGAATTACGACAAGATCGTGGACTCACCAAAGAAAGTATTTTTGAAAGCGCCTACTCCAAGCCCGATGTGAATGTCTACTTCGCCTCTTTTGCCCGACTCTTGTCCAAGTACCTGAACGAACCCTATGTTCGCCAAGTCGTTACCGAAGGCTTTCATCGTTTTCTGGACATTCATGTAATGTGTTATCCCCGTGTTCATGACTTGACCGTCCACTTTGTGGGCTCCATTGCGTACCACTTTGAACCCTTATTGGACGAGGTTTTGGCCACCAAAGGCTTACGCAAAGGCGGGGTCCATAAGAAGCCCATCCATCCCCTCTACGCCTATTACGCCAGCAAGCGGGGTTAAAGGCCCGTTCAGGGGATTAGATTCCTTGAGCTCCTTGGATTCCTTGGATTCCTTAGGTTCCTTAGGGCTCCTTGGGGCTCCTTGGGTTCCTTGGGGTTCCTTGGGGTTCCTTGGGGTTCCTTAGGGTTCCTTGGGTTCCCCCTTGGACGGAATGGGCAATTTGCGGATTTTCTCGTCCATCACAAACTCGTCCCCTTCTACGTACGAATTGTGGCGGTAAACCAAGCGACCTTCGCCGTCATACAAGAGGGTATAAGGCACCGTTTGAAAATTCAAGAGACGTTTCATGTCCTCGTTAGGATCCATCAGGATACGGTATGGCCAACGAACGCCTTTGATATAGGACTTTACCTTGGCCGAGTTCCTGGCATCATCAATGCTGACGGCAAGGATTTCCAAGCCGTAATCCTTGGCCCAGTCTTCATAGAGGTCCATATAATTAGTCAATTCTTTTTTGCAAGGGGTACACCAGGTTGCCCAAAAACTCAACAAGACCGGCTTTCCTTGGCCAACGACCTCGCTGAGGCGCAAAGAATTCCCATCCACATCCTTCAAGACCACCGCAGCCAACCTTTCATCCACCGGCATGGCCGTGTTCTGCTTGGCCGAATTACCCACCAAAGGAGAACCGCTAAACACACGCCCTGGACTACTCAAGGCCAATGGGAGCAACAAGGCCCAAACAAAGAGGGTTTTAGGGAAGGATATCATGAGGTAACGAGGCTTAGGATTGGAGTAAACCAAAGATATGCTCTGAATTTAGGCTTATTTTGTGCCTCGCTACCCAAGATGGATGAATAAATCAACGCTTCAACCCTTTGACCTCCACCAAAAGGCCCCTGTTCGGGCCATACGCCTGGGTGCCCAGGCCCTTTGCAGCGGCATGGTCTTGGTTTTGATGGGTCTTTTGGTCACCACCCGGCCAGCACGGGCCCAAAACGGGAGCAACGATGGAACCATTAGCGGGGATTTGGAATTATTCCAAAATATGTTTTTTCTGGATTCAACCATTTTATCGGATCCTATCCCGCCTCAATATTACCAGCAACTTAGCTCGACGGACGGCTGGATGAATTTGAATTACCGTCAAGGAAATTTGGCGGCTGGAATTCGATTTGACCTCTTTCTCAATTCCGGTCTTCGCAATCCTTATGTGGTGCGCAACCAACAGGGTATCGGGTTTTGGTACATCAGCCATCAAGTCCAACGTCTTACCCTGAGGGTTGGGAATTTCTACGAACAATTTGGGAACGGTATCACCTTCAGGGCCTACGAGGGTCGGGGCCAAAACCTGGATTACGCCATGTTCGGTTTGTCAGGGCAGTTCAAAATCAACGATCAATGGCAAATCAAGGGATTCACGGGCAAACAAAAAGTGCTTTTTGACACCTATGCCCCGGTGATCAAAGGTCTGTGCTTGCAAGGTTCGATGAAATCCGAACGCTTGGGCTTGAACTACGCCCCCGGGTTCTCCATGGTCAACCGCACCTTGGATGCCAATTCCATGCAGAATGTGGTAGGGAGCATCGAAAGCCTGGAGCCCTCCAAGCGTTTTGTGCCCAAATACAATGCCTATGTAGGATCGTTTTTTCAAAACCTGCAATGGGACGGTTGGGATCTTAACACCGAATGGGCCTTCAAAAGCAGGGAGGCCGTTTTGGACCGGAACGGTATTTTAGAAAACAGCTCTGGCCTTGTGCTGTACACGGATTTGGGCTATTCCACAGAAGGATTTGGCATCAATATTCAGCATAAGCATACCGATCATTTTGACTTCAGGGTCTCCCCGCTCGAGATTCTCAACGAGGGCCTGATCAACTATATCCCACCCGGGGCCCGCATGAATACCTACCGGCTGACTTCCCGCTATTCACCTGCCACCCAATTGGTTGGAGAGGATGCTCTGCAGATCGAGACGGTATTCAGCCCATCGCGTAACACCCAAATCCAAGTCAATGCCAGCCAAGTGCAAGGCCGTACACAGGGACAAGGATTGTATTACAAAGAATTCTACTTGGAGGCCAAACACAAATTCAACAAACAAATCACCTTGAGCGGCGGCTTGCAAAGAGTGATCTACAACCAGCAACTCTACGAATTCAAACCGGGCGCTCCACTAGTCAAAACATGGACCCCCTTTGCGGAATTAACCTACAAAATCAATCGCCGCGAATCCCTGCGCATTGAATGCTCCCAAATGTCCACCGACCAGGACCTTGGGGACTGGCTATGGGGTTTGGTGGAA
>VHAW01000093.1 GCA_016872225.1 Sphingomonadales bacterium
CGTACGTTGGTCGGCTGAACTTACCCATGTTGAATTCCTCTTGGTGGATGATGGGTCCACAGACGGCACCCCCGCGATTCTCGAGACTTGGTGCCAAGAGCATCCCCAATTCCATTGGATCCGACAGGAGACCAACCGAGGCAAAGGCGCAGCCATCCACCGAGGATTGCGTGTAGCAGTCGGGGATGCCGTTGGAATTCAAGATTCCGATATGGAACTCTTGCCTTCGGATTGGCCGGCTATGCTTCAGGCCTTAGCCTTGCCAGGTATAGGTATGGTTAACGGATCCCGTTACCTACCGGGACTCTACCGTCCTTTGCACAGCTACCGCAGGTACATTGCCAACAAAATTTTTAGTTGGTTAACTTCCTTGCTCATTGATATCCGTATTACCGACATGGCCTGCGGACACAAATTGTTACGAAGAGACCTCTTCCATAGTCTGGATCTACGGGAAGAACGCTTTGGGGTGGAATCCGAAATTCTCATCAAAAGCGCCCGTATTCGCCGCAATCATATCGTTGAAATACCGGTCCATTATTTTGCTAGGCATCAGGGTGAAGGCAAAAAATTTCGGACCCTGGACGGGCTCGGTATCCTGTTCAAGATTATCCGTTACAGCTTCGCCCCCCTACCGCCCTCGGCCTTGCGGTACCAAAAACGATTCCAACCCTAAGGAGTCCAAATTTCTGCTTCTCGTTCCAAACCAAGGCGGGCTCTTTCCCCGTCCGGCGACCTTGCCATGCGGTCCAAACCTGGAGGGAAGGTGCTTTTCCACCAAACGGCATTGTACCAATCCTTGCCGGTGGCATCCCAATGCAGCATAGCAATGCGGTATTGCCAGCTCTGGTGGTTTTGAAGAGCCAAGGTATAACCCAAAACGTAGATTAACGCCAAGACCAAGGACCAGCGTCTTAGGGAATCCAAAAACCGAGAAAGTCCCGTCACAGAACGGTGTACCCAGCCCATGAGGGCCTGTACCACCGCAATACCCGCGCTCACCAAGGCCGGATACCAATCCACCATAATCCTCCCCCCCAGCGATCCCCCAAACCACCAAGACCACCAGGAGGAATAGACGTAGATGACCAGAGGCAGGAGGACAAGCAAGGCCGTGGCCAAAGGGTAAGGCTCGGGGGTAAGAGAACCCGTCTTGGTATTCCAAAAACAACGAACAAAGGCCCATAACCAACCCAGCACCACCGCAAGCATGATGGGGTTGTACAACAACCAACCTTTGCGGTAACTCAGTAAAAATTCAAGTATTCGGGGATCCTTCCAAAAAAAATATTCGCCTTGATACGAATAAAAAATCCATTGTCCGGTAACATATTTCCAATAAAAAGCCTGCAAGAGGAAGGGAGCGATAAAAATCAGGAAAGCAGCAAATAGTAAACCCGGTTGAGACGTTAGTTTCTTGAGCCTTCCCCCCAAACCTGGCCATCCCCCGTACAACAACGGCAAAAGACCGGCCATCAACATCGTCGGCCGGATCAAAACCAACATACCCAACGCCAAAGCCGTACCCAAGAACCAACGAGGAGCGATCGTAACATCGAGAAAGGCGCGATGGGTACACCATAACAACATAGACATCCAAAAAAAGGAAAAACTGTGCGACATGGCCGGCTCGTAAACCAAATAATTCCCCAGGTTGGTAGCCCCCACCAAAAGCAACAAGGCCACAGCAACGGTCCACGGACCCCAAAAGGCCCTCAACCAAGATCGGAGTACCCAAAGACCCAAGGAGCCCCAAAAAAATCCCGCCAAAGCCACCGCGAATTGGTAGGGTCTGCTGAACCCATCCCCTGGGTATCCCATCCAAGGAGCCACGATGTGCGCCATTCCAAAAAAGGGACTCATCATAAGCGCCACCCCCATTGTGGTTTTGATTACCTTATGGCCTCGGGGTGTGGTTTCAGGCCAATACCGATGGCGGTGCAAATGAACATCGGATCGCCTCGAGTCCTCCACAAAAGACAGAGTCAAATCACCCTCAATCCACAAGGCAGGCAAATACGCGTAATACGAAATAACATCCCAGTAGATGGGTCTCAGGTTGGGTTTGACTTCGTCCGAACGGTCTAGTTGGATAAAGTTCCATAACAAAAGAACCTGCAAACCCAACAAGAACCAGACAGAGGGGTCGCGTTTCATCAAAACAACTTTTGCTGTTCCCCGCCACCGGCAGAGCCCGATTTATCTTTGCCTTTTCGCTTGGATGATCCTCTACTCTTCCCTGGCTTGGAAGGTCCTGGAACTACCTCCTCGCGCCAAATATCTTCACGCAAATCTTCCACCCTATCCTTTTCGTCCGCTGTTAATTCTTCTTCCAACAACGGATTCAACAATTCGGCACTAAGCAGCGGTTGGGTGGTGAGCCGATTACCCATAGCCTTCCAACCTTTGACATCCATAAATTGATCTAAATCGAGGACCTTGCGGTCTTTTTTGCGGGTAGTTCCCCACTCAAAAGCAACTCTTGGCGAAGAGTGCTGCCATGAAAAGGCCGCTTTAGCCCCTTTCTCATCCGCCACAAAGGAAAATCGCTTCTGCAGGGTGGTGGTTTCAACGAAGAAACGTTTGATGAACCAGGATTTGGCCGAAGGAATATAATGACAAACATTCAAAGGCATTTTCGGAATCCATTTATTCAATAATAACAGTTCTTCCGTTTCAAAGCGGTACTGAACACCGGGTTCCAGGAGCTCATAGGCACCTTCCTCGTAAACGGCAATCAATAAATCTCCGGTATTGAAATGTCCCAGAAAAACGCCACGACCGTCGCGGTTCAATCGTCCAATGGCCGGCTCGAACCAAAAAGGCCGTCCTCCGAGCTCTGAATTTCCTTTCTCTTTGAAGATAACCTTCTTAATGGGGTATTTGGTCACGATATTCCCCAATGCCGATCGATTTTTGATGGCGATTTCTGCAAAGTCAAAATCTATATTTTTGTGATGAGCCCTGCATCCGGGATGCAATTGAATCTGAACACGTTCGGATTCTGCATTGGGATTGGATGAAAAATACTGAACACGTGTGTGTGCAGTGCCTTTAGTTAATTCATATTCTTTATCCCTTATAACACCGCTAACCTGAAACCGCTTCACCATACTTACCCCAGACGCACCATCGGTATAAATCATATTATAGGCGGTTCGGTCATCTTGTCTTCTAAAAATATCAATCCATAGAATATCCTTTCCTACATAAGCCTTATCCGATACCTTGGTGATCAAACATTTGCCATCCCGTCGAAAAACAATAATTTCATCAAGAGCCGAACAGTCTCCTACAAGCTCCTCCTTACGTAAACCCGTTCCTACAAATCCTGTTTGACGGTTTACATACAGTTTTTCACTGGCCAATGCCACTTGATTGGCCTGTATCGTATCAAAGGCTCGGATCTCGGTCTTGCGCTCTCTGCCTTTGCCAAATTGCTGTAAAAGCTTTTGATAAAAATCGATCGCATAAGCAGTCAAATTCGCCAAATGATGGTCGGTTTCAGCAATTTGTTCCAAGAGTGCCTTGAGCTGCTCCGTGGCCTTGAACGTATCGTACTTACTAATGCGTTTGATTTTGATTTCCGTCAACTTCACCAGGTCATCCCGGGTGATTTCACGACGAAAGCGCTTCTTGAAAGGCCTAAGGCCCAAATCAATCGCGGCCAATACAGCCTCCCAGGTTTCGCATTCTTCAATATTTCGGTAAATACGCTCCTCAATAAAAATCTGCTCCAAAGAACCTATATGCCATTGCTCAGCAAGGTCAGCTTTGCACAACAACAATTCTTGCTGCAGCAAATCCACCGTTTGACTGGTGTTGCGACGCAAAATATCGGATACCCCCATAAACATAGGACGATGCCCCTCGATAACGCAGGCATTGGGGGAAATGGACACCTCGCAATCAGAGAAGGCATAAAGGGCATCGATGGTCTGGTCGACTGAAACACCGGGAGGCAATTGGATTTCAATTTCAACTTTTTCGGCCGTGTTATCCACCACTTTTTTCACCTTGAGCTTACCGCTGTCGTTGGCCTTGAGGATGGAATCAATCAACCCGCCGGTGGTAATGCCGAAGGGGATCTCTCGGATGATTAAGGCCTTTTTGTCGTTCTCCTCAACTCGTGCTCGGCAACGGATCTTCCCCCCGCGATTACCATCTTGGTATTGACTGACATCCACCATACCTCCAGTTGCAAAATCGGGGTATAGCGTGAAAGATTGTTTGCGCAAAATCTTGATGGAAGCCTCGATCAACTCTACGAAATTGTGGGGGAGAATTTTGGTCGCCAAACCTACTGCAATACCCTCCACGCCCTGGGCCAAAAGCAATGGAAATTTAGCGGGTAAAGTTACTGGTTCCTTTTTGCGGCCATCGTAAGTCATCTGCCATGTCGTGGTCCGGGCATTAAACAAAATGGCATGAGCGAACTTGCTTAAACGCGCCTCGATATAACGCGATGCAGCCGCTGCATCACCGGTTCGAACATCACCCCAATTCCCCTGGGTGTCAATGAGCAAATCCTTTTGACCTAAACCAACCAAGGCATCCCCAATAGCCGCATCCCCATGCGGGTGGTATTGCATGGTCTGTCCGATGAGATTGGCCACTTTGTTGAAACGTCCATCATCAATCACCTCCATTGCGTGGAGGATTCTGCGTTGAACCGGTTTCAGACCATCCCCCAAAGCAGGAACCGCACGTTCAAGGATAACATAGGATGCATATTCTAGAAACCAATTTTCATACATTCCGGACACCGAAAGATGAGCCTCCGAGTCCTTCACAATGGGAGGCACTTCATACGCAGGGTTTAAATCAGATTTCTTACGAGCCAAGGTTCTGTCTTTTGTTCTTTATGAGTTGGGTGAAGATACCCTCCCCTTCCAAAATTCCCAAACCAAAGCCAACAGGAGTACCACCAATCCCCCAACGACATTGATCCACAAGTACGGGACATTCATCCCCCAAAATATCAACAAAACCACCAAGCCCATCGGTAGATGGTTCAAAACATAACGAATGAATACAAAATTAGTATCGTTAAAATCATCTTGTGGCGAGGCTTTGGCCGATTTGCGATTTAGTCACTAAACGAATTGAGTCCAGGCGGAGATTGCTTGCCCTAAAGGCCATGGCAAGACTATCCCGCACAGGACCATCCGGTTGAGCCTGCCAAATCATGCCAATGCACGGCGTGGTAAGGTTTCGTGACGATGTTCGTTGGAAACAACATCCGGATACTTAAAATTCACGGGCGGTATTTCCACGATGTAGAAAACGAACATAAACATCCCTATCATCAAGATGGCCAATTGAATAGGCAACTTGAAGACCGCATTAAGCGCAAGGCCTCTTCGACTCTCCTCTAACGATTGACCGCCTTAAGGGCCAATTCCAAAGCATTGGCTTGATCTTTGCCTTGTTCCAAAGCAAAAATGGCTGCATTGGCACATGGAATGCGTGCCTATAGTGGCCAACCTGAGAGCAATCGGTCTAATTTTGAGTATGAAAAATCATTTTGTTCTTGTCGAAAACCAGGTAAGGCCCGGTGTGGCCCTCCTACGGCTTAACCGTCCCAAAGAACTCAATGCCCTGAATTTGGAGCTCATGAGTGAATTAAGGGATGCATTGCAGGTCCTCGACCAAGACCCCAATGTTCGTGTGACGGTTCTCACAGGAAACGACAAAGCCTTTGCGGCAGGGGCCGACATCCATCAAATGAGCGACAAATCAGCCATCGATATGCTCCGCATGGATCAATTTAGCACCTGGGAACAAATTCGTCGCTTCAAAAAGCCGTTGATTGCCGCTGTTTCCGGATTTGTGTTGGGCGGTGGTAATGAGCTCATGATGCATTGCGATATGGTGATCGCCTCTGAAACCACCCGATTTGGACAACCCGAAATTCTATTGGGCATCATGCCTGGCGCAGGCGGCACCCAACGACTGACCTGTCAAATTGGCAAGGTATCCGCTATGGAAATGGTTCTTACCGGAAAACCTATTGGTGCCGAAAGGGCTTACGAACTCGGCCTTGTGAACAAAGTGGTCCCCGTGGAAATCTATCTCGAAGAAGCCCTAAAGCTCGCCGTTGAAATTGCTGAGAAAGCACCCCTTGCCGTTCGGCTTGCCAAAGAAGCCGTTCTCAAAGCCCATGACTTTGGTCTGAGTGAAGGTCTGGAATTTGAACGTAAAAACTTCTATCTTCTCTTTGCTACCCAGGACCAAAAAGAAGGCATGGATGCCTTTGCGAATAAACGCCCACCAAATTTTCAAGGCCAATAATCTTCTTCCAATTCTTTGGTAAAAGAAAAGAGGCGCAAGAATGCCTAAAAAATCCAAAATATCTCCCTTCAAAACCAGAACAAATTGCCCGTTAACAAAATTCCGAAATAAAGAAACATACAAGCCGCATAAAAGGTCGCGGACCTCGAAGGCTTAACGACAGGAGTTCCTTTGTATCGCAAGCCCATCATTCGTAGCATTACCCAGGCCAAGGCACCCCAGACCCCATAATTTTGAAAGGGAGCGACCACCAGGGAAGACCATGGCTTTCCCATTGTAGGAATATGTTGCCATGTCCAAAACCCCAAAGTTGTGGCCCCGGGTTCCATAATCAAGTCCATGAAAACCACCCCCAAAGCCGCAATCCATGCATGGGCTGCCGAAGGCCACAAGGAA
>VHAW01000094.1 GCA_016872225.1 Sphingomonadales bacterium
TGTAAAGAGCTTCCTAGGATGTTACTTACCGCTCATTATTTGTATGAACGCTGACTAAGTTGAACGGCTTCAAAGTTTAAGGCTTCGCGGTGCATCACGGGCTCCACGTTTGGGCCTTGGTACTCCCAAGCCGACACAAAAGCAAAAGCCTCGTCATGACGCATCGCCTCGCCTTCCGGAGTTTGATGTTCCACCCGAAAATGACCGCCGCATGATTCTTCCCTCGTCAAGGCATCCCATACCATAAGGCGGCCCAATTCGATAAAATCAGCAACACGATGCGCCTTGTCAAGCTCAGGGTTGTACGAATTTAAAGAGCCGGGGACCAGTACATTGGACCAAAAGTCTTTGTGTAATTGTTCCAAAAGACCCAATGCATGGCGCAATCCCTCCGCAGACCTTGCCATACCACAGTATTCCCACATGATTTTGCCAAGCGCCCGGTGAAAGGATTCTGCAGAACGTTTGCCGTTCACTGATAACAATTTTTTCTGAATTTCCAAAGCCCGATGTTCTGCCTCGACAAAAGAGGGATGATCGGTTGGTGAAGCAGCTTGCCGAATTTCTCTTGAGAGATATGCGCCTATAGTGTACGGTAACACAAAATAACCATCTGCCAGGCCCTGCATCAAAGCGGAGGCTCCCAAACGGTTGGCACCATGATCCGAAAAATTGGCCTCTCCGATGGCGTACAAACCCGGGATAGTCGTCATGAGTTCGTAATCCACCCATAACCCTCCCATGGTATAATGCACCGCAGGATAAATCTTCATCGGGGTCTCATAGGGATTATCTCCTGTAATCTTCTCATATATCTCAAAGAGATTTCCATAGCGGGCAGATATCGTAGATCGACCAAGACGTCGAATGGCATCCTCAAAATCCAGAAACACCGCCAAACCTGTTGGAGCCACCCCATGGCCTGCATCGCAAACTTCTTTGGCCGCCCTAGAAGCCACATCTCTGGGTACAAGATTGCCGAATGCCGGATATTTACGCTCGAGAAAATAATCCCTTCGATCCTCACCCAAATCAGAGGCCTTTAGCTTTCCTTCGCGTATGGCCCTGGCATCTTCAGCGTGGGTTGGCACCCATACTCGACCATCGTTGCGCAGGGATTCCGACATCAGCGTCAACTTGGATTGGTATTCCCCAGACTGCGGTAGACAGGTCGGATGGATCTGGGTAAAGCAAGGATTGCCGAACAAAGCCCCATGTCGGTGGGCTTTCCAAACTGCGGTAACATTGGAACCCATAGCGTTGGTCGACAAATAAAAAACGTTACCGTATCCTCCGGAGGCAAGAACAACTGCATGAGCAGAATGCCTTTCCAATTCCCCGGTCACCAAATTTTTGGCGATAATTCCTCTCGCTTTCCCATCCACCATGACCAACTCCACCATTTCATGGCGGGTAAAGGACTGAATTTGTTTTTTGGAAATTTGACGATTTAAGGCAGAGTAGGCCCCCAGGAGTAACTGTTGACCCGTTTGACCCCGAGCATAAAAGGTTCGCGAAACTTGGGTTCCCCCAAAGGACCGATTATCCAACATTCCCCCGTAATCTCTGGCAAAGGGGACACCCTGTGCCACGCATTGATCGATAATCGAAGCAGAAACTTCGGCAAGGCGATACACATTGGCTTCCCTTGCACGGTAATCGCCGCCTTTAATCGTGTCGTAAAACAAACGGTAAACAGAGTCTCCGTCGTTTTGATAGTTTTTGGCAGCATTAATCCCCCCTTGAGCCGCAATACTGTGTGCTCTTCGAGGGGAGTCTTGAAAACAAAATGTTTTGACCTTGTAGCCAAGTTCTGCAAGGGATGCCGCCGCAGAAGCACCGGCAAGTCCCGTGCCCACCACAATCACCTCCAATTTTCGTTTATTGGCCGGAGAGACCAAAGGAACCGTGGAGCGGTAATGTTTCCATCGTTCAGCCAATGACCCTGAAGGTATTTTGGAATCCAATTTCATATCCAGATTGAGAAGGTTTGCAACAACAAAAAAATCGAATGGAATTCAAATCTTGGGAAAGCCTACGCTGAAGGATTAATAACCTATGCTTTGGAGATACATGACCGCAGGAATCAATGCAAAAAGAAGAGGAACCAGGACTGCAAAAGCATTCCCCACTGTTCGGATCAGCGGCTTGTAACGGTAATTGCTCAACCCCACCGTATGAAAGGCGCTTTGGAATCCATGATGCAAATGGAAGCCCAAGAAAATCATGCTGATTACATAAAAACCAGCATACCAAGCCTGGGAATAGGCCATGCAAACTACTTTGTAAGCGTTGGGAAGTGATTCGGGGGAATCAGGATAAGAAATGGTGGGCACAGCGCCGAATTTGAGCTCATACCAAAATCCCTTGAGGTGAACCACCAGAAATAATAAAATCAGCGTTCCCAAAATCCCCATATTGCGCGAGCTCCATGAAGTCGTCTGCAAGGCAGACTTCCCTTCATAGCCCTGAGGACGGGCCGCCCTTGCCTGCCGTGTCAACCAAACACTGTACAGAACGTGAAGGATAATAAAAGTAAAATTGAGCTTGGACACGGTCTGGATGAGCAGACTATGGCTCATGAAATGAGAATACTCGTTAAAGCTTCGGCCTCCATCCCCTGCAAGCAATTGCAGATTACCGGCCAAATGCACAACCAAAAACAGAATGAGAAAAAGTCCTGTGAGAGCCATCATGGTTTTTTGACCATGCGAGGAAAGCAAGAAACGACGGATAGAATTCATTCTTGAGAATTGAAAAATCGCTGCACAAATTTAAGGCTAAACCAAGCCGAAGGTTGGAAAATGCCCCCCTACAAAGCAAAATCCCGACCCTTGTAGGGGGTCGGGATTTGTGGGGAATTATCTTACATCATGTCGCCCATTCCACCGCCACCGGGCATTGGCGGCATTTTGTCCTTTTCGGGTTCATCAGCAATGACACATTCCGTGGTCAGTAACATACCGGCAATCGATGTAGCATTTTCCAAAGCAACACGGGCCACTTTGGTCGGATCAATCACACCAGCCACCAATAGGTTCTGGAATTTGTCAAGGAGGGCATTGTATCCAAAATTGCCTGTACCCTCTTTGACTTTTTGAACGATTATCGAACCATCCATCCCGCCATTGGCGGCAATTTGACGGATAGGTTCTTCCAGGGCCCGACGAATAATCTCGGTCCCTGTTTTCTCGTCACCGTTCTCGGTAGCAACCTTTTCAACGGCCTTGATCACGCGGATAAAGGCCACTCCACCACCAGGAACAACGCCTTCCTCTACCGCAGCGCGGGTTGCATGCAGCGCATCATCAATACGGTCTTTCTTCGCCTTCATTTCAACCTCTGTCGCAGCACCCACGTAAAGGACAGCAACGCCACCCGCCAATTTGGCCAAGCGCTCCTGCAACTTCTCGCGATCATAATCACTGGTTGTGGTTTCAATTTGGGCTTTGATTTGGTTAATTCTTGCTTTAATGTCCTCTTTGTTGCCTGCACCATTCACCACGGTGGTATTGTCCTTGTCAATGGTGATTTTCTCGGCACGACCCAGGTAAGTCAAATCAGCATTTTCCAGTTTGTAACCGCGCTCTTCGGAAATAACCGTACCACCGGTCAGCACGGCGATATCTTCGAGCATGGCCTTGCGGCGATCCCCAAAACCGGGAGCCTTCACGGCGGCAATTTTCAAAGAACCCCGGATCTTGTTGACCACGAGAGTCGCTAAGGCTTCTCCATCCACATCTTCGGCAATGATTAACAAAGGCCTTCCGCTTTGAACCACCTTTTCGAGGACAGGAAGAAGTTCTTTCATAGCAGAAATCTTCTTGTCGTAAATCAGGATATAAGGATTTTCCAATTCAGCCTCCA
This sequence comes from Sphingomonadales bacterium, assembly GCA_016872225.1. GTDB lineage: Bacteria > Bacteroidota > Bacteroidia > UBA7662 > UBA7662 > SYHX01. Next base: position 3,868 of record VHAW01000094.1, read on the forward strand.
TTTTGTCAGCATTGGTGACGAAATAGGGTGAAACATAACCGCGGTCAAATTGCATTCCTTCGACTACGTCCACATAGGTTTCAGTGGATTTGGCTTCTTCCACGGTAATGACCCCTTCTTTGGTGACGCGACGCATAGCATCCGCAATGAGTTTACCAACCACGGCATCGTTATTAGCGGAAATCATAGCAATTTGCTCAATTTTGGAGAAATCATCCCCCACTTCCATACTGAACGATCGCAGGCTCTTGACAGCAGCAGAGGTTGCCTTATCCATGCCTCTTTTGAGATCCATAGGATTGGCACCGGCGGCCACATTCTTAAGACCTGCACGAATCATGGCTTGGGCCAAGACCGTCGCCGTGGTGGTACCGTCTCCAGCCTGATCTGCAGTTTTGGAGGCAACCTCCTTAACCAATTGAGCACCCATATTTTCAATGGGGTCTTTGAGTTCGATTTCTTTGGCGACCGTTACCCCGTCTTTAGTAACATTAGGAGCACCAAACTTCTTGTCAATTACAACATTACGACCTTTTGGTCCAAGTGTAACTTTAACTGCATTTGCTAAAGCGTCTACCCCCCTTTTGAGGGCATCGCGAGCATCGGTTTCGAAATAAATGAGTTTACTGGCCATGGTATTGAGATTAATTTAAATTGATTTTAGTTGAGGAGAAAAGATTTGAAGGAGAGAAGTGCATGTTGATGTTAGAAAACATGCTTTGGATTAACTAAGGATAGCCATAATATCAGACTCTCTCATAATGAGGTAGTCCTTGCCGTCGATTTGCACTTCTGTTCCTGAATACTTACCGTATAGGACGGTTTGACCAGATTTCACGGTCATGGGCTCATCTTTTTTGCCCTGCCCTACCGCGACCACCGTGCCACGTTGGGGTTTCTCTTTGGCAGTGTCGGGGATAATGATACCGCCAGCAGTTTTTTCTTCGGCGGGCGTAGGTTCCACCAGAACCCGGTCGGCAATTGGGGTGATTTTACTAGACATAGATTTTGAGTTTGAAGGTTTAAAATTTTACACGCAATATGCAAAGGCCGTGCCAAGCGTATTAAGAGGGCTTGGCTATGACAAAATCTCCATTCCTTATGCCAAAACAATCTTTTGGTATGACAAAAATACTGATTTGGGTAGGGGAAATGGCAAAACTTGAGGTTCAAAATGCTAAATTATCCCCTGCAACTGCCAATTTGAGATAAACCAATTGCCTCTAACGGTCCCAAACTGCGAATTAAAGGCGACAAAAAATAAAAAAGAGCCAAAAATCTGCAAAATCCCTTATGAAAACCTGAATACAGGCCTTAAGGAGCCGGGGCAGGCTTGGTTCCGTTGCTGCTTGGCGCAGGGGCAGCCCCCTGATTCGAAGGAGCAGGCGCCGTATTGTTTCCAGAAGGGGCTGGACTCGTATTGTTTCCCGTTGCGGGTGCGGACTGATTAGGAGGAACAGAAGTCTCCAATACTTTATCCTCCAAACGGGATGCTGCGCCTTCTTCCGCGGTTTCGGCACGAGGAATCCAAAGATTAACCAACAAGGCAAGTGTCAAGAGGGATAAACTGAGAATCCATGTTCCCTTTTCCACCACATCAGTGGTTCTTTTGACCCCCATAACCTGGTTAATTGATGAGGATCCTTGAGCCAAACCACCTCCTTTAGGTTTCTGAACCAAAACCAAAAGAATCAACAAAATGCTTACCAGAACAATGAGTAAGGTAATAAAGGTGTACATGAAATATAAGGGTTAATTGGCGGTTATTTTGGAGTTGAGCTCAAAAATCAATCTTAAAAGCGGTGCAAAGGTAAGCCAAAATGATTCAACAGGCCAACTAAGGCCCTATTCACCTTGGTCAAGACTCCAATTGATCAATTCTAGACCGAAAGTAGGCTGATTTGGCAGGAAATCGAAGCATTAGGCGTCGGTAAATACGGGCAGCCATAACCATTTGGCCTTGTTCAAGGTAAAGTTCCGCCAGGGATTCTGAAACGGGAACCTCATCCAAATCCAAACTTTTGGCGGCCATTTCGCGAATTCTATCCGCCTCCGTTCGGACCTCGGGTTGAACCTTGCTACCAATATCTTCAGGCCCATGACCTTGCATGACATCACCGGTTGCAATAGACGGATTTAAAGCAACCCCGCGAGAATCCTCCCAAGAAGGCCAATCGGAAGAAGCCTCCAAATAGTCGGTTTGCCTATACTCCGCATAAAGAAGGTCAAGTTCATCTGTTTCCATGGCCTTCCAATCCACATGGCCCAAAAGAGTAAACCAGTCAAGGCGCGTCTGTACGCTTAAGGCTTCATCGGCTCGTGTCGCTGTCACATTAGCGACCAAAGGGTCCACATGTGGTGATTGAAGAGTTTGCCGCTCCATGGCTCTGTACAACCATTGACCTTGATCGGTCATGGCTGAATACGACACCATAGCCTTAGCAAACCGTGACGAATGATTGATTTTCATTCGTTGCAAAGACAGCAAATGACCCGCTTCAAAGACAGGAAACTCATGAAGTAGGGCTTCAAGATCCTGCCCAGAAACACCTTCCAATAACAGAGGGTTACGTATCCATTCTCGCAACAAACGTAAGTCCATGGGTTTACCACTGAATAAAAGCCTTGTTAAAGGCGTCGTCCACCAGCTGTTTGATGATTTGATTCACCAAATCAGCTTCCACACTTTGAAGGGACAGGTCTGCATCAAAATCCGCATAACGGGTAAACCGCTGTTCCCAGCCTTGTTTATCATTGCCTTTGACTTGAAATCGTAGTCGCCAAACTACTGTCAAACGGTTGAGACTG
>VHAW01000095.1 GCA_016872225.1 Sphingomonadales bacterium
TTCCACCCAAGGTAACCCCTTGAGAACCACCCAATTTAACCTCACCCTAACACATCCTAACCGCAACGGTTCTTGGACAAGACAAGGGTTACGTATTCGGGAAAAAATAGCGGGAGACAGCACCTCCACCCTGTTGGATGATGCCTACCTCATCACCGGCAACGGAAACGGTTCAGGACCAAACGGCACTACCTATAACCATAGTATTCTAACACCCTTACGCAAAGAAGGTAGCTGCCGTTGGTTGGTTTCCGGGGCAATTCAGTTTACCCGCAACGGTCTAGCTTCCCGCACTCTTGACTTTGGTAACGGTTCCTGCGATGATCAAGCCACGATCACAACCCCCAACGGGGTACGCACCATCACCCTCCCCTGACCAACCCTAAAGAGCCTTGCCTGCAGCGATTTCGCCTTTGTTGGCCAACTGACCGCAGGCCGCGTCAATATCCCGGCCTCGGCTACGCCGAAAACTGCACGTAATCCCCGCTGCTTCCAAAGCCTCGGCATAAGCCGCAATAGCCGATGCCTGAGCTTGCCTAAGGCCATCTTCGCCCACGCTGTTGTACTCAATCAAATTCACTTTGCTTGGAAATTTACGCGCAAAGCGAACCAAGGCCTGAACATCTTCGGCCTCATCGTTAATCCCCTCCCAAACCACATATTCCAAGGTAACCCTGCTCCTGGTTTGTTGATACCAATACACAAGGGCCGTTTCCAAATCCGCCAGAGTATTGGTTTCGTGGATAGGCATCAACCGGCTCCTTTTGAAATCAATCGCCGAATGCAGGGAAAGCGCCAACTTGAAGCGCACCTTTTCATCGGCCATTTGACGAATCATTTTGGCGATTCCGGCCGTGCTAACCGTGATACGACGAGGCGAAAGACCTAAACCGCTTGGAGAGGTGATTTTCTCAATGGCCTCCAGGGTATTCCTGTAATTCAATAAGGGCTCGCCCATGCCCATAAACACAATATTAGTCAAAGGCCGGCCCAGTATTTCTTGAGCCTGTTTCTGGATCACAACCACTTGGTCGTAAATCTCGTCGGGGTTCAAATTCCGTATCCTTTTCATGCGTGCCGTCGCACAAAAGACACAACCCAGGCTGCAGCCAACCTGGGACGATACACAAGCGGTAATGCGGGTAGGCGTAGGGATCATCACCGACTCCACCACCAGTCCGTCGTGTAGTGTCAACGCGTTCTTGATGGTGCCGTCCTTGCTATATTGAGACTGCTGTACTTTGAGGTTACGGATTTCAAAATGTTCTTCCAGGCGGTTTCTCAAGGCTAGCGACAAGTTGGTCATATCGCCAATTTGGGTTGCGCCTTTGTTCCATAACCACTCATAAATCTGCCTTGCCCGGTAGGCGGGCTCTCCCCATTCCGCTAACCTTTGGGTCAATTCCTCCAAGCGAAGGCTTCGGATATCCGTTTTGATCAAAGGATTAGGGTTAAAGCCATTAAAATATTTAGCGCCAACGAAGTTCTGTAGTCCAACCGGATTTAAGTTCCAATTCCCTTGAAAGCCAACGCACCTCTTCTGGCTGGCGAAGGTTTCTGAAACATGCGGCATCCCATACTCCATTGGAATTGCTATCTTCCAAAATCGAAATCTTGTATTTACCAGGGAGTAGGCCGTCCACGAGCCAAGGTATTGTGGCTTCTTCTGGCGCTCGAAACGCCTTACTGGCCACCAATTTGCCACCTATAGTCCACAAACTTGCAATACGCTGTTCGTCCTTATCCCATTCGATGAGCAACGAATCCGCGAGCAACATCATCGTGGCCAAATCCCCGGTTTTCTGAAGCTTTCCCAGAAAAGGCCTGTTTTTTCTCCCATATCCGTCTTCGAAAGCCCCGCTATCGATGCGCAAAACCCATTGTTCCGGAGCGAAGTCGTTGTTTGCAAAATCGACTCGCATAATCCCTTCTCGGCTTCCTGTGAAAAACTCGCCTTCCATCGGAATTTCTTTACCTTGATCGCTTTGCCAACACCACAATAGCGGATCCGCCAAATGAACGGCGCGATCCCATCGTAGCCGACGGAGAGTCCCGATATCGGAAGGCCCCCACATACTAACCGATGGGCCCGAAGGATCCAAAGTGCTGGAAATCAATGCTTTTTGCTCAATTTGTAACAAAGTATCCATATTTCCTTCTGCCTTTAGCTGCAATGAAAATCTAGGCGCAAGGGCCCCCATGCCGGGGGGTACATGAACCCACAAAGTGTCACCGCAGATCTCCTGTCCCATACCTTGAATAATAAGACCATTCCCCTGAATACCCACAGCCTTAACGGGCTTGGGGCTGCCCCAAAAAATGAGCGCCAGAGATCCTCCGTCGGACCAAAGCATTCTCCGCATAGTAATTTGATCATCAAGGTCTTCTGAAAATAATAGAACATTACTACTGTCCGAAACCATGCTTGGTTTAAGTTCTGTTACGAAAACTTTAGGGAGGTGTGTCCCTAAGATTCTGTCCCTTTCCGGGTCCTTAAAAGCCAAAGCAGTATACGTTGTGTTGGGAAGGTTTCTAAACACAAAAAAACCAGAGTCATTACTCATAGTCCAGCGTTCCGGCTTGATGGAATCGCCTTTCAGGAGGGCCGGCAAAACCCCTTCCGGGTACAAGGCCACCGTAATCCCTGAGAGAGGAAGGCCCGTTTCAACATCCCGCACTTGCCCCGACCATTCCAAAGAATCCAAATAAGCACCTGTCGAAAAAGCAAATCCCAAAGAAGGTATTGCGTTACCTTCGGTAATATCCGCAACAGACCCCCCTAAATCCACCCCGTATGTTGAATTGGGGGACAAAGAATCGGGGGTTAAACGGACAATAAACTTTCGAAGCCTCGCCCGCAAAATAATTGAACCCGGGGGCACATTGCCCCAACGCACCGCCTGAGGGTCTTTAAATTGAATATATTCATCAAATTCGAAGACGATTTGTCGGGGTCGTGTATGCAGGCTTTGATCGGAGGGTATTACCCTTACAAGTCTCGGAGCCGTTTGATCTCTAGCCCCCCCATCCGGACTAACAATATTGGCACAACCACTTATTCCAATGCAAGAACCAAGGGTTAACACGCCCAAAACCCTAAAACCCCACGCCCCAAATCTTTCCAAAAACCCCTTGGCCTTGAAAGATTGATAGCCCCTGATACGAAATCGTGAATTTAAGGGTTTCATAAATTTCATGCTCCGAACGGTGTTTTGGTCAGCCTTTTCGAAAAACAAATAGTTTGCTGCTGCTACCACGTTCGGATTTGAAGGTTTTCCACCAGAATCCAAAACCCCTCCATAAACCTAAAAGGGTCCTATCCTTACCGCTTCGGTATTTTTCGCTCAACATAGCGATATAAAAAGGATCGAAAGGAAGCGCTTTCTCTGACTCACAAACAAACCCTGCCTGCTCTATTCTGTTCCGTAAGACCTTGCTGCGAAAATGATACAAATGCCTTGGTACATCCCAAGCGGCCCAAAACTCACGATAATAGGCGGCATCGTTGGCTTCGGTATTGGGAACAGCAATCAACAAATAACCACCGCGCTTCACCAACCGCGTAAACTGGCGAATACGCTCGTCCAGAGCGTGTACATGCTCCAAAACATGCCATAACGTAACCGCATCATAACTTTGAATTGTCGTTTGAAGGTGTTCTTCGGAAAAAACAGTCAATTCGTGCTTGGCCCTTGCTTTGGTTGCCGCAAACTCATCGGGTTCAACAGCCTCCACCTTCCAACCTGTTCGCTGCATATAGCCTGCAAAGTCCCCGGTTCCGCAACCTATATCCAGTAAAGTACCCTTGTTCGGCAACAGTGTACTAATCCACCCTTCCTTCTGCCTGAGCGTTATATGACGGACTCGGCGGTACAACCAGTTAATGAAACCGGTGGCCCCTTCGTCCGTATGCGAAACATAGTCCTTGAATTTGTAATACTTACCAATTTCTTCTGGCCCCGGTCTTGGATTCGTAAAGCGAAGCCCGCAATCCCTGCACTGACTTATGTTAAAAATCTCTCCGCTAACACTAAAATCTTTGACCTTAAGAAAAGCCGAAAGATTATCACTGTGACAAAGGGGGCATTGTACAAGCCTTTCCACAAATACTATGTTCAGGTTTTCACAAAAATCGGTGAATTCAGACTAAAATCAGCCTTTTCGGTTCAAATGAACCATTAAGACGCTCAAATCCGCGGGATTTATCCCGCTTATACGCGATGCTTGGCCCAGGTTTTCTGGCTTGTGGCGATCCAGTTTTTCTGTGGCTTCCAAGGACAATCCTGACACGGCTCCATATTCGAAGTCAGGACGCATGCGTACTTGCTCCAGTCCTGCAATCTTCTCTGCCCACTTTTGTTCTCTCTCCAGGTAAGAAGCATATTTTATTTGAATTTCTGCGCCAAAGGCACTTTCCTCAGAAATGCCCCCCATAAATGCTGTTAGGGTTGTACTAATCTCCGCTAGATTTTCAAGATGAATGCCAGGCCGTAACAATATTTGATCCATGCGAATCTTTTGAGGGATCGGAGACTGCCCTATGGGCTCAAAATGTGAGTTAAATGCCTCTGGTTGAACCGATTGTGTTAAAAGAAACCTGCACATCGCGTCCGTTTCTTCGATCCTTTTCTGTACTTCTTCGTAACATTCCTTGGATAATAAACCTGCAGAAAACCCGATCTCACCCAAACGAATATCAGCGTTATCCTGTCGTAACATTATTCGGTATTCTGCTCTTGAGGTGAACATGCGATACGGTTCATCCGTTCCCTTGGAAACCAAATCATCAATCAAAACACCGATATAAGCCTCTGATCTTCTGAGGGTTATAGCCTCCTTGTTCCTAAGGGCTCGACTTGCATTCAAGCCCGCAATCAGGCCCTGCCCTGCGGCCTCTTCGTAACCTGTTGTTCCGTTAATTTGACCCGCCATATAAAGCCCGTCAAGGGCCTTGCTTTCCAAAGAAGATTTAAGCTGGGTTGGGAAAAAGAAATCGTATTCAATGGCGTAGCCTGGGCGAAATATCCTTGCTTTCTCAAATCCTTTGACTTGCCTTAGGGCTTTAACTTGCACGTCCTCAGGTAAAGAGGTCGAAAAACCATTCACGTACATTTCCACAGTATCCCAGCCCTCCGGCTCCACAAAAAGCTGGTGCCGATCCCTTTCTGCAAAACGATTGATTTTGTCCTCAATGCTGGGGCAATAACGCGGGCCTATGCCCTGAATTCGGCCCGTAAACATGGGTGACTGCTCAAAACCCTCTTTAAGAATTTCATGAACCACTGAATCGGTATAGGTAATCCAGCAGCTCATCTGCTTTTCCAGCGGCTTGCTCTGGGATCTATAGGAGAATTTTCCGGGCTTTTCGTCCCCTTTTTGTTCCTCCATCACCGAATAATCCAGGCTCCGTCCATCCACGCGAGGCGGAGTACCGGTCTTCATTCTTCCGCTAGCCAATCCTATGGAACGTAGTTGCTCTGTGATACCAAAGGAGGCCGATTCGCCCGCCCGTCCTCCTCCCATTTGTTGGTCTCCTACATGAATGAGCCCGTTGAGGAAGGTTCCGGTGGTCAGAATAACCTTCTGTGCTTTGATGGTTTGACCCAGACCCGTTACCACTCCCTTTACGGTTTCCCCTTCCAACAAAAGACCCTTTACGGTGTCTTGGCGAAAATCAAGGCCCTGAATTTGCTCTAACAAATAACGCCAACGCGCCGCGAACATCGCGCGATCGTTTTGGGTGCGGGGGCTCCACATGGCCGGTCCTTTGGAACGGTTTAGCATCCGAAACTGAAGGGCCGAATAATCAGATACCAAACCTGACAATCCTCCCAGAGCATCAATTTCCCGTACAATTTGCCCTTTAGCCACGCCTCCCATAGCGGGATTGCACGACATTTGGCCTATCGTTTGCAAATTCATGCTGATCAGAAGCGTTGAAGCCCCCGTGCCAGCCGCAGCGGCCGCGGCCTCACAACCGGCATGGCCCGCGCCTACCACGATAATATCGTAATCAAAATGTTCCACGTGGAACTTTTAGGGTAATGGGCAAAACAATCCCAATTAGAGGGAGTCAAAAATAACCAGGGCCCTGTCTTCAGCTTCGCGCATAAGCTTTTGGTCCTTGGATTTCTTGTCGTCAAAGCCAATGAGGTGCAAAAGACCATGAACCAATACGCGGCGCATTTCTTCCTGATCGGAATTACTCCAACGAACACTTTGAAGTTTAACCCGGTGTGGGCTAATGCAGCACTCTCCGTGTATGATGGTGCGCCCATAAGGACCGCCCCTGGATAAGCCCCTTGTGGCCTGAGGTGCTCCATAATCAAAAGTAAGGATATCCGTATCGCCTTTATGGCCAAGGTGCTTCTGGTTGAGTTCTGCCATCCACTCAGAGTTTCCAAAGGCATACGAGAGATCCAAGGACCTAACTCCGTAATCCTCTGCGATCCTTTGCAACCATCGACGCAATTTTCTGCGCCCCTTGGGTAAAGGAGTACCTTCTACGGCTATAAAGGAAATCATCGTGTGCTTTGGATACGAAGCAGATTTTGTTGGTAGCGCAAGTTGC
>VHAW01000096.1 GCA_016872225.1 Sphingomonadales bacterium
TTCCCGTAACAACAGATGGCTAATTTCCAAAGGCAGGGGCATGAAGCTCTCGGTTTCGTTGGTGGCGTAACCAAACATCATGCCTTGGTCACCAGCCCCTTGGGTCTCTGGGCTTGCTTTCTCCACCCCTTGGTTGATGTCCGGGGATTGCTCATGGATGGCAGAAATCACTCCGCAAGAATCTGCATCGAACATGTATTCGGATTTGGTGTAACCAATTTTGCGAATGGTATCGCGGGCAATCTGCTGGGCATCCACGTAGCCTTTGGTTTTGACCTCTCCCGCAAGCACGGTCAAACCGGTGGTGACCAAGGTTTCACAGGCCACCTTGGAATTGGGATCCTGCGCCAAGAACGCGTCCAAGAGCGCGTCGGAAATTTGGTCAGCAACCTTGTCAGGATGCCCTTCGGAGACCGATTCGGAGGTAAAGAAATACGACATGGAGGAACTAGGGTTTAAAGCAACAAAAGGGTTAATGCGAAGAGTCAGGCTTATGCAAAGGGAAGATCAATAAAAGAATCGAATTGAATCCAATAAGTTTCGCGGCAAAAATAGGCCAAGCCAAGGCAAATCCTTTATCGTGCCAAAAGGAAGCGTAGCCGATGCGCAACCTTGTCGGTAGAGGGGAGCATTTCGGCTTCCAAAACTATGTTTAAGGGAACCGCAGGCAGATTAACCGCCCCCATGGCCTCAACGGGCCCGTCCAAAAACTCAAAACATTCCCGCTGAATACGGAATGCCAAGGATTCGGCAAAGGAATTCAACAAGGGTTCTTCTGTCAGCACCAAAACTTTGCCGTGGACACGGCTACGCTCCATGACCATTGTTTCATCCAAAGGGTAAAGGGTGCGGAGGTCCAGGATTTCGACTCGTCCGATTAAATCATCCCTTGTCGCCCCCTGCGGTGGATTTCCGTCTTTGGTCCGAGCGGCATTCAGAGCCCAGTGAACTCCCATTCCGTAGGTCACCACCAGGCAGCTGTCTCCGAGGCGTACGGACTCCTGCGATGCCTCCAAAGCGACACGGGCCTTGCCCAACGGCACCACATAATCCTCTGAAGGCTCCGGGGTTTTGGCCGCTTCGGTGCCGGGTACCTTGCTCCAATACAAACCCTTATGTTCAAAGAAAACCACAGGGTTGGGATCCAAGAAGGCTGCTTTCATCAGACCCTTCATGTCGGCCGCATTGGAGGGGTACACCACCTTAATCCCGCGAATGTTCAGAACAGACGATTCAACGCAACCCGAATGGTATGGTCCGCCGCCGCCGTAGGCTCCGCAGGGAACTCTGATCAGGCTTTGAACAGGGAATTGACCCCGCGAAAGGTAACAACTTTTGGAGAGCTCCACCACCAACTGGTTGATGCCACTCCAGATATAGTCTGCGAATTGTATTTCAACAATAGGTTTGGCCCCCACGGCCGACATGCCGGCGGTGCTACCTATTAGGTATGCCTCCTGAATCGGCGTATTAAAAACCCGCTCGTCCCCGAATTTATCGGCCAAAGTGGCGGCTTCCCGAAATACTCCTCCTAAGGTTTTTCCGACATCCTGCCCGTATAACAACGCCGCAGGATCACATTTCAGAATTTCTTCTACCGCATGCAAAGCCGCATCCACCATCACCACCTTCTCCCGGCCTTCGGGTTCCCTTACCCCTTGTTCATGGGCGGGACCACCGGGTACAAACTCGTGCAGATAAACGCTATGAGGCTCAGGATCAGGTGACTGCCTGGCTCTTTCAAAATCTGATGCTGCCTTACGGCAACCGGTTTCGGCGAGCTGATCCAATTCCTCTTCCCAGTAACCCGCTTTGAGCATTTGCTTGCGCAGTCGGGGGAGGGGATCCATCCGCTCATGATCGCTCAGATCCTTTTCGGTTCGGTACCATTCTTTGCGAACCCCGGAGGTATGATGTCCTAGCAATGGAACCGCGGCATGCAATAACACAGGACCTTTGCGTGAGCGGCAATACCCAAAGGCATCCTCGATTGCTTTGCACGATGCCATGAAATCATTGCCTTTCACCCTCATACGCTTGAGGCCCTTGAAGCCATCGGCATAGTGGTAAGCATCCATGGCCCGCATTTCTTGGGCGCTTGCCGAGATACCCCATTCGTTGTCTTGCACCAAGAACACAATGGGCAAACGCTTCAACACCGCCATCTGCAAGGCTTCGGCAACTTCTCCTTCCGTAACCGATCCATCGCCTAAAGAGCAGACAACCAGGGGAGGGGAACTTTCGGAACGACCCGGTATCGGAAGGTTTTGGCTTTCGAAATAGGCAATGGCATGCGCCATGCCCACGGCTGGAATTGCCTGCATTCCGGTGGCCGAGCTTTGATGAGGAATGGTAGGCATGCCCATCCGCCGTACCGAAGGATGTGCGTAATAGGTACGCCCACCACTGAACGGGTCATCCGCTTTGGCCAGCAATTGCAGCATCAATTCGTAGGGCTCGAAGCCCATCCCCAACAAAACCGATTCATCCCGGTAATACAATGACGCGAAATCCTGTGGCTGAAGGTGCAATCCCAGGGCCAATTGGATGGCCTCATGACCTTTGGAGGTGGAATGAACGTAACGACTGTCCTGACGGTGCTCATCGTAGAGCTCGGCCATGGCGCGCGCTGTGTTCATCAATTCCCAGGCCGTTAACCACAAGGTGTTTTGCATCATGCGGCCAAAAATAATGTATTTTTGACTATCCCACCGATATCAAAATGAGCCAAAGCCCCTCCTTAAACGCCGGAATTCCCTCCATTGACTTGTCCGATTTCCTCTATGGCGACCCGGAACGCCAAGCCGCTTTTGTCCAGGAACTGGGACGAGCCTACGAGGATGTGGGTTTCGTCGCCGTCAGGAACCATGGGCTCAGTGCAGCACAATGCGATCGCTTGTATCAAGTGATTGAGGACTTTTTTGGGCAGGATTCAGAAGCCAAGGCCACCTACGAAGTTCCCGGTGCCGCCGGACAACGAGGCTATACCCGCTTTGGTCGAGAGCATGCTAAAGGGCGTAGGGAAGGAGACCTCAAGGAGTTCTTTCAAATCGGGCAGGAGGTGAGTCCTGAACATACAATGCACGGCACTTATGATGCCAATGTCAAGGTCTATGAACCCTCTGATTTCAATGAGGTTACTATGCAGGCCTACCGAACACTTGAAGGTTGTGGGCAGCATATGTTACGCGCTATTGCGTTATACCTTCAACTCCCGGAACATTATTTTCGCGACTGGGTCGATGGCGGAACCAGTATCCTTAGGGCGATTCATTACGGCCCCATCCTTCAAGACCCCGGAGATGCGGTTCGTGCTGCGGAGCATGAAGACATTAACTTGATTACTTTGCTTATGGGTGCTTCAGCCGAAGGCCTGGAAATCTTGAGCAAGACAGGAGCCTGGGTTCCCGTCACCGCCTTGCCGGATCAAATTGTGGTCAATGTTGGGGATATGTTACAGCGCCTTACCAACCATCGGCTCAAATCCACCACGCATCGGGTGGTGAATCCTCCCCGAGAACGCTGGTCCGAGCCCCGTTTTTCCATTCCATTCTTCTTGCATCCTCAACCGGGGATGCCCTTGGATGCCTTACCGACCTGCGTTCCAAACGGGAGTGAGCCCATTGATCCGCCTATTACCGCCGGGGAATACCTCGACGAAAGGCTGCGTGAAATCGGGCTCAAGAAATAGGTCGGTAAAGAGCAAATTAGGCAACGCGTAAATCCTTGTCGTGATGGATCGCAGCCGCCAACGTACCTTCTTGCGGGATGTCATGATGCTGACCCTCTCTGCCTTTGGGGGCCCCTATGCGCATTTGGCCTTAATGCAAGAGCGGCTGGTGGAGCGTCGCCAATATCTGACCCACGAGGCCTTACTGGAAATGAATGCACTTTGTCAGTTTTTGCCGGGACCTACCTCCACGCAGACCATCACCGCGGTGGGACTCAAATTAGGTGGATCACGCCTAGCCTTGTTGACCTTGTTGATTTGGATTTTGCCAGCCTGTCTCCTCATGACGTTCATGGCGGTCTTGGTTTATTCGCTTGAAATCAAGCAATTGAATATGGCTACCTTTAGGTGGCTCCCGCCCGTAGCGGTGGGCTTTGTGGCTGCTTCGGCCTGGCGGCTCATGGAGCGGCAATCGTGGAAAGGCCCCGCTTTGCCTATCTTGGGGATGTCTTTGATCTTGTCACTCACCTTGGTTTCGTCGTACACGTTCCCTCTAGTTTTGATGCTGGGAGGATTGGTGCAATGGTTGTGGCAGGAGAAGAAAGGGCAACTGGGTTCGCCGCATTCCCTGACCAAGGTGCGGTGGTTTTATTTTCGGATTTACACCATTCTTTTTGTGTTGGCGGTCTTGCTGGGCAACGGGTTTTATTTGCGAGAAATTCTACTCTTTGAGAATTTTTACCGATTTGGTAGTCTTGTGTTTGGAGGTGGTCAGGTTTTGTTACCGATGATGTACGAGCATTTTGTGGAGACCAGGCAATACCTAACCACGGATCAGTTTTTGATTGGTTACGGATTGGCGCAGGGGGTTCCGGGCCCTGTGTTCTCGCAAGCGGCTTACATGGGCGGGCTGATTCTCCAAAGCCAAGGGGTACTTTACGTTTTACTGGGTTCGTTGGTGGCCACGGTGGCTATATTCACCCCTGGCGCATTGCTTATTTTGTTTGTATATCCAATTTGGGATGATGTCAAGCGTATGCCCCGTATTCAAGCCGCTCTTCAAGGGGTACAGGTCGCGGCTATTGGCTTGATCCTCACCGCCATCATCTTGCTTATGAAACCGTTGGGGTACAGCAGCTTGAACCTAAGCCTGGTTGCGCTGACGGCCTTGCTTAATCACCGTTGGGGAGTGCCGCCTTTACTGATCGTAGTCCTCAGCCTTACCGCCGGTCTGGTCAGCGAACTCTTGGTCTTGGGTTTGCCATAGGCCCTAGATTCGCCGAAGAATGCCCCTTCTCGTGTTAGCGTGGCCAAGTTTTTATACCTTGGTGATGTTGCATTTCAACAACTCACCGGCAGCTATGAACAGTTCCGCTGCCTGCAGCAGGCCCCCTTTTATTTCAGCTCAAAATTGAGGGAGACGTAGGCCAAGCGGCCGACCAATGGTCCACCGTAAACCTGAAAAACTTTGTTATTCAATAAATTAGAGGCACCCAACTTGAGGGTGGTGTTCAGCTTGAGGAAGGTTTTGTTGATTTGGGCATCCACCATTCCGTAGCTGTCAATTCGGCCGGTAAATTGGGGCGAACCTTGAAACTCAAAGCCCTGAATCCACTTGTAATTGATGTTAAAGCCCCAATTGGCCAGGGTATAGGAACCCCCACCGGGGAGCGGAATTTCGGTAATCATATCCCTACCGCTCAGCCCGACGTTGTACTTATGTTCTGGAGTATTAAAGGCTGGAATAATCACCGTATCCTTTCCAGCATTCACCAGTTTGTTCCAGGAATAATTGAAATTGAACGCCAATTCCCGATTTAAATAATAATTACCCCCCAACGAAAAACCTTGTGTTGTAATAATACCTGTGGCATTGGCAGCAACGCGGTAAATGCGCAATGTTTCACGAATAGGGAAACCTCCCCCAATACCCGTTAGGAATTTGGACTGCACCCCAATATTGAAACCGATAAAATTCGTGTACCAGCTGTGGTAATACCCAGCGTCCACATAAAGTTTCTTGAACATACCCCGGTAACCGAACTCCACCGTCCGCACCTGTTCGGGTTGTATGGGCTTGATATCAAAATACTTAAGTTTTTCAGTTGTTGGGGTTACTGCCAAGTAGTCAAGGAAAGAGGTTAGTGTTATCAAAGAATCAAATCCTGATACATTGCCTACCAAAATGGCAGGGCCCACGTTGTAATACAGATACTGGTCTGCCAGGGTTGGGTTTCGTACTGCAGAAGAGACCGATAAACGCCATACGTGCTTTTGATTCGGCGTCAAGACCATCGAAACCGCCGGCGAATATACCCGCTCGAAATTGATGTTCTTGTCGGTACGGAAGGTCGCGTTGATTTTGAGGTCACCGAGTAAGCGATTTCCTAACATCAATTTATTGATCTTGTACTCAATTCCTCCGTAGATACCGTATTCGCTGTTCACAATGCTGATCGGCGTTTCGGTTCTCCCGACGGTATCCCTTTTGGTCACTAAAACACTGTCTTCAATTAGGGGATTCCAAACCATGTAGGACGAATCCTTGGTCTGGTAGCTAAGGCGTACAGTATCACTAAATATTGTGCCTCGGCTGTCCGGCCGGTATAGGCGGAAACTGCCGCCTATAACAATTTCAACATATTGTATTGGTTGTAGCCGAGATGGGGTAGGTAAAGGCGATTTATATCCTATCCAACTTTTTGGTGTAAGCTTGAAGCGCTTCTCGCCTTGCAGATGGTAGA
>VHAW01000097.1 GCA_016872225.1 Sphingomonadales bacterium
ATTGGTCTTCCGCCGTTTGGTATCAAAACCAAAGTACACGAAGCTTGGATACGGCGGCATTTCAAGAGCAATTTTGGGCATCGGACCTGAACGGCCAGTTCAATCCCCAAGACTTGTGTTACAATTGGTGCCTTCATGTTGCTGAAGTCCTTGAACGAACCACCCGAACGATTTCCAAGGACCACCCGGGTAAAATCTTGGTCAGTGGAGGTGGTGCGGCGCACCCCGTGCTTATGAGCTCTATGCAACAAAAGTCGAATTTGCTTCTGATCAAAGCCGAACCGATGGTCCAAGACTTCAAAGAAGCCCTCATCTTTGGGCTTCTGGGTTTACTCCACCATCTTAATCTTCCTAATGTACTAGGCCACAGTACCGGCGCTTCTGCTAACCATCGATCCGGAGCTCGCGTTGGCTAAGGTTGCTTACTCTCGCTCTATTTCGAAATCATTCGTTCGTCTTTGAATTGAGTCTTCCATGAACAAACCTCAATCCTCCCCTGAACCCCATCGCCCGCTATGGGTGGTCACCGGCGGAACCGGATTGGTCGGCGAAAATCTGCTTAATTTGTTATGTGCCAAAAATTTAAAGGATTTCGATCATAATGATTCAACCGCCTTATCAACCATCCCAAGAATCCGCGCATCATACCGAGACCAGAATCGAATTGGTTGTCAAAAGGTGTTATCTCAAGAAGACCAACATTCCATCGAATGGATGCTATGCGATCTAACGCAATGGGGCGATGCCGAAAAACTGGTAGAAGGGGCTGAACTCGTTTTCCATTGTGCCGCACTCATTTCGTACGATCCCAAGGATCGGACGAATTTGAGGCGTCAAAACGCTCAATCCACAGCAAGACTGGTGGATGCCTGTCTCGCTAACAATGTTCGAAGGTTAGTTTATGTCAGTTCTATTGCGGCGCTAGGGGCTCCCGACGAGAACAAGCCTGTGGATGAAGACACCCCATGGAGCGAAAAGGGCGCATCCTCCGTTTACGGGCGTTCGAAATTTGCAGCGGAGCTGGAAGTTTGGCGAGGTCAGGAAGAAGGCTTAGAAATCATCGTAGTCAATCCCTCCGTGATTCTCGGAACCGGAGCCTTTGATACCGGCAGCAACCAAATGTTCACCAAGGTTCAACGCGGATTGAAATTCTACAGTAGCGGATCCTTGGGCATCGTGGATGTTCGCGATGTCGCCAAGGCCTGCCTTATGTTGCATCAGCACAACCTGGTTGGACAGCGCTTTCTGCTCAATGGAGCGAACCTGACCTTCAAGGCCTTGTTTGATGAAATGGCTACTTGCCTGGGTTGCCAACCTCCAACCCTGTGTCCGCCTTATGGACTTGCTAAATTCACCGCAGCTATTCTTCAAAGGTGGGCCAACCTGCGTGGTCAACGCAATTACATCAGCGCCGAAACGGTCAAAGCCGCCTATACCCGTAAACATTACGATGGAAGCCGTATCCTCCGCGCGTTGCCACAATTTCACTACACCCCCTGGACCCAAACCATTGCGGATGGGGCTGCCCACCGAAGCCTATTCGCCTAATCCCACACTCACAAAACGGCCTAAGCCGTAGATAACGGCAAGCCAAACCAGACCTTTGATCAAGAAAAAAAAGAAGGCCGCCCAACCCAATTTCCGCAGCCACCCCATCGCCGTTCCACGGGTATAGGCCTTGACCGATCCGGACCATATGTTCAAATAGGATGAAGAACGCTTGGCCGGAAACCACGCAAAAATAGCACCCACCACCATGACACCTGCCAAAATTCCAAACAAATCCAATCCACGAAGGTCCACCGGATAAGCCAGTATCTCTAGATTAGCGGAAACAGGAAAAGTCACCAAAGCCCACTCTTCTTGAGCCATGCACAAACCCGCTCCCAAAACAAGTCCTATAAAGGCACCTGTTGTAACAATACCCATACCAGCCCGCCAAAAGATCTTGCGAAGAAGATCAGGTCTCGCACCCAATACCCCCAAAACCTCGATATCACTCCGCTTTTGCAAAACTAACATACTCAAAGAGCCGATCAGGTTCATGGCGGCCAGAATCACAATGAACAAAAGGAAGGAAAAAGTCCACCACTTCTCGGAGGCAAAAACCTTGAGCAGCACAGATTCTTGTTCCAAACGATCCTTGATCACGATACTATTTGCAAATCCTGCTTCAGCGGATAAGTCCTGCAGCGCTTTGCGAACTTTTTCAGATGTTGCATCGCTTCGAAGAGCAAGTTCAAGCGCGCCGGCCTTGGAACCCTCAAGTCCCATCATGGCCCTCATCGAATCCAAATCTATCACGACCATTTGCCTGTTCACCTCGGGCTGCAGGTCGAAAACACCTTCTACCAGAAGCGGTCTTGACACGAACCCCTGTTCCGGAAACAGCGGATTCAAAGCGACTCCGTACCGTGGTAAAAAAACCTGAATCGGCGCAGCGGTGGGCCCCAATTCTAGGGCTAATTGATCCACTAGGCCTATACCCATTAAAGCCCAAGGCCGTCCCTTAAGTTGGTGCATAAATTCCTTGGGTACTATTTCCGGCCAGAGGATTGAAGCCGGCAATTTCAGGACTTTTTCGAAATCAGCATCGACTCCTTTGATCCAAATAAGGGCTTCCTTACCTTGATAACGAAGTAAGGAATTGGCTTGCAGGGTAGCGGACACTGCTTTGACTCCCTGAATCTTTTGAATGCGCGGAATCCAATACGCAGCATCGAGGTACATCCCCTCTTGAGGTTGAACTTTAAGCTCAGGGTTAAATTTGTTATACAAGCTCAGGGTCATCTCTTCAAGACCGTTGTAAACCGACAGCACCACCACCAAGGCAGCTGTTCCCAACGCCAGCCCCGTCAAGGAAATCAGGGAGATCCATTGACTGTAATGCAAACGTTTGTTTCCCTTAGTCCCCGACCACAGATACCGTGTGGCCATCATGCCCACCAAACCCTTGTTTATCAATATCATGGCTTTACTGCCCGGACAATAAGTTCCGATCCCTGCCAATGCACAAAAACCACATCCAGCAAATTCAATAACAAAATCACAGGGTATGCTAACATATAATACAGTGGGAGTAGCCAGATCCAATCCCTGGATTTCTTCAACAAATATTTGGGAATACGCACCCCGAGGCGAGTGGATAATCTCCCGCTGTACCCGTAAGCATAATGGGCCTTGATCTTGGTGAATCCTATTTCTTTGAGCAGTTTCTTCAGCCCCAAAGCGTTGTAACGATGCAAGGTCTCTTGATTGCCGAGTAATTTGTTAGTAAAATTCGGCTGCACATGAAGTGCTTTATCTGATTGTATCGCCAATAACAAATTTCCTTGTGATCGCAAGGAATCATAAAAATTCCGAAGGACTCTATGATCGTTAGGCATATACTCCAGTACATTCACCGATAACACCAAATCAAAACAATCCGGCTGTCGGAATTGATCAAGGTCTGCTTTTCTGAAATAGACCCTGAATTTCTTTCGCTCTACAAAATACCGGTTGCACTCGCTCACTTCGAACTCATCGCGGTCAAGGGCGCAAATATTCCATGACGGGAAACGAGTACTCATGAAATGTTCATATTGCCCCATACCAGAACCAGCATCCAGGACATGCATGGAACGGCCACCCCGTGCTAAGGCTATGCGCCAAAGCTCTTTGCGTATATGCCAAAAACTGACCACCAAGGCCTCTAATGCAGTGTAGAATAAGGCACGAAAGCTAGGACGCTTGTGCAGAAAATTTCGAAGTGCTTGGCTGAATTCCCTTTGTTCCATGATTGTTTTTCAGACAAACAAATTTCTACGAAGGAGCATTCTCCTTCAGCAACTTTTCAATATGCTCGGCATAATCCAGCGAGTCATCCAGGTAAAATTCCAAATCCGGCACAACACGCATTTGGTTACGGATTCGATGCCCAAGTTCGCCGCGTATGGCCGGTTTGGCCTGGCGAAGTCGATTCACCGTCGATTCTTTGGAGTCTGACTGGCTTGGGCCAAACACCGAGATATAAACCCTAGCTAACGAAAGATCTGCAGTGACCCTTACCATGGTGATGGAAACCATATTCGTGGCGGTCAAGTCCCGAAATTTGTCACGAAAAACCGAGGCCAACTCGGATTGCAGGAGGCTTGAAACCTTCAACTGCCGCTTACCCTGCTCCATGGCGGTAAATTTAGGGCAAATTTTGTCTTGGTTATGTCCGAAAGTTCTTCTGTATTTCCTTTTTACAGCGCGGTACACCTGCGTTGGGCTGATATTGACGCCTTGCAACATGTCAACAATGCCGTGTACCTCAGTTATTTCGAGCAGGCACGGATCGATTATTTCAGAGCCCTGGGTTGTTGGGATTGGGAGAAGGTGGGTATGCTTTTGGTCAGAACCGAGGTGGATTATTTGCGTCCATTGCTCATTCGGGACAAGGCGTGGATTCTAACCCGAACCGTGAAACTCGGCCAAAAAAGCTTTGAAATGGAGTACCTCATCGTGCGCGATGCCTTAGATTGGTCTGCGGACTTGCGCCCTAGCCCCCGAAACATAGCCAACTTAATTCCCGCTGAATTGATGGAACGAGGCCCTCTGCAGAGCATCACCCGAGCTAAATCGGTGCTTGTAGCTTATGATTTTAAACAGAACTGCAGCGTTCCCGTCCCGGAAGCCTACCGGTTGGCCTTGCAGCCATCCTGAACAGCTTACATCAAGCTTGCTCGAGCGCTGCTGCTTAGGCTTGTTCCAATTGCTCCAAGGCAATGGCCGCCAACAATCCCGCTCCGGTCGCCATGGCCTCTTCATCAATATCGAAAGTTGGCGTGTGAACTGAAGAAACAATACCTCTGGCTTCGTTCCGTGTACCCAGCCGATAGAAGGAGGCAGGTATCTCTTGAGCATACCAAGCAAAATCCTCCGCAGCCATCCACAAATCCAAATCCACGACATTCTCTGCACCAAGGTAATATTCGGCGGTGCGCCGGGCAAGAGAGGTAGGAACTGGATGATTGTATAACATTGGATAGCCTTTGTCAATTTCAACCTCGCAGAGGGCTCCCATGGCCGTAGCTGTCCCTTGGGCAATATCGCGAATAAAAGCGTGAGCACGATCCCTCCACCCTTCGTCCAAGGTGCGGAAAGTACCTCGTAACCGTACTTCATTGGGCAAAACATTGTACGCTCCTTCGCCAACGATATGCCCAAAGGACAATACGGACGGTAGGGTAGGGCTCGCCCTTCGGGAAACCACTTGCTGCAGGGCGACCACGATATGAGAAGCAATCAACACCGCGTCCGTATTCAAATGAGGCATGGCCGCATGCCCGCCTTTCCCTCTTATGGTCAATCGAATTTCGTCTGCCGAGGCCATATATTGCCCCGATCGAAAACCCACCTTCCCGCAATCCAGCAAGGGCATCACATGCTGACCGTAAATCGAAACCGGGATTGGATTCAGCAATGCTCCATCTTTGATCATCAAATGGGCCCCTCCCGGTAATCGCTCTTCGGCCGGCTGAAACAACAGCCTCACATTCCCTCGAAAATCTCCTGTCCTTGACCGTAGTAACGCCGCTGCCCCCAAAAGTGAAGCCGTATGAACATCATGCCCACAAGCATGCATAACCCCGGCGACCTGGGAAGCATAGGGAATATCATTAGCTTCCTGAATCGGGAGCGCATCCATATCAGCACGCAAGGCCACCGTAGACCCAGACCCGTAACCTTGAATGTTCGCTATAACACCATAACCCCCAACTCCTTCTCTGAAAGAAATGTCCAGATCCTTGAGGCGTCTTGTGACAAATTGTGCAGTCTCGCGCTCTTCAAACGAAAGTTCCGGATGCTGGTGCAAATGCCGACGGTCAGCAACCAATGTTGCCTGCATATCTTCGGCATCGCGCCGCAGGGCCTCAATCTTCGAAACCATCCTGCTCCAGCGTTGGTGAGCCTTCCTCGGACGATTTAGGGAACAAAAGAACCTTGTCTGGCACCACGAATGCCGCAGGGTATTCACCTTTCAACATCTGCAAATAAGCTTGGGCCTCGGCTTGGTCCCGAAAGTTGCCCACTCGAACTCGAAAATCCGGTTGGCGAAAGCCCATATAGACCCCTAATTTGGCATATTGCTGCATCATAAGGTCCCGAATTTCCTTGGCCTTGGCGCGGGAAGAGCCTTGATACACCTGCACCCGAAACCCGGGAATTTTCTCTTGAGCAAAGGCTACGTTGGAACCGCTATCGGAAGCCAAGAAAGCTACCGCATGCTCTCTCACCAAAACGTCAGCCCTGACCGGTGTCAAGGAACCCAGAAGCAAGACCCACAACACCAAGGTGACCGTGAAACTGGCAATTTGGAGAAAACGAATGGAAATTACTTTTTT
>VHAW01000098.1 GCA_016872225.1 Sphingomonadales bacterium
CTCTCTGGGGTTAGGGTAAAACGAGCCTTATCAGGCGAGTGGGTTTGGGGCGTGTGGTTGGCGGTAGTCCTCAGCGGTCTTTGGACCAAGGCAGCCTATGGGCAGGGTACCCTGATGGTTGGGCAAACCCTTTGCCAGGTGGATACCTTGGCCAGCGGACTCAACGTTCCCTGGGAAATTGTGGTCCAAGGCGATTACCTGTGGATGACCGAAAGGCACGGCTTAGTGAGCAGGGTACACCGCAGTACCAAAGTCAAAACCATGGTCCTTGACCTACGCACGGTGGTTTACCAACAATCCGAAAGCGGACTTCTGGGCATGGCCTTGCACCCCGCCTTTCCGGTAGTCTCCCAGGTTTTTCTGGCCTATACCTATTCTTCTGGGGGCATCAAGGAGCGTATCGTGCGCTACGAATTTGATGGGCAAGCACTGATCAACCCCGTCACCATCCTGGATGAAATCACCGGGAATACAACCCACAACGGCTGCCGCATAGTCTTTGGTCCGGATACCACCCTTTATTTGTCCACTGGGGATGCCCAAAACCTCAGCACCCCCCAAAGCCTAAGTTCCCTCAACGGCAAAATCCTGCGCATTCATCCCGACGGTACCGTACCGACCAACAACCCTTGGCCAGGCTCTGCGGTCTATAGCCGCGGTCACCGCAATGTGCAGGGTATATTACGAATGCCTAACGATTCCATGCTCCTGTCCGAACACGGCGCCAGCACCGACGACGAAATCCAATGGTTGCGCAAAGGGCGGAATTACGGATGGCCTTCGGTCGAAGGATTTTGTAATACCCCCAGCGAAATCACGTTTTGCCAAGCCAATAACGTCGTAGAACCCTTGGTGGCTTATACCCCCACCATTGCGCCCTCGGATATGGTCTTTTACCAAAACCCCTATTTCCCGGAATTTCATAACAAAGTCTTGTTGACCGTCCTCAAAAACAAATATTTGCGAGCCTTGGGACTGAATACTGCTGGGGATTCTGTGGTATCGGATACGATTTACCTGAATAACCTCTATGGCCGTCTTCGGGATATCGCGGTGGGACCTAACCAGGAAATTTACCTGGCCACCAACGGAGCCAGCTGGGCCAATACCGATCCGTATACCCATCTAATCATTCGTCTTCAGCCCCCAACACAGCCCCCGGCCAGCACCTCGGATGAGGATGCCAAGAGCTACAGACCAAATCAACGCAGAGCCTGGGTCTTTTATCCGCTGCCTCTTCAAGGGGATTGGTTGTATTTCCGACCTGCAAATTTAAACCAAGATATTGTGGGCGATGCGAGCAATTTTCGACCAACCCGCTTGCACCTTCACGATGGGTTAGGCCGCCTGCTGGCCACCGTCCCCGTGGAACACCTCGAGGAAGAAACCACCTACCGAATTCGCTTTCCGGATAACCTGCGCAACCTGAATTTGCCTCTTTGTGTTCGTCTCCTGAACGCACAAAGCGCTGTGTTGTCTCATGTGTTATTCCGTTAGTTCCCTGACCAAGGCCCGCCTGGATTATGCCCGGCATCGGACCGATGACCAGTCCTTGATTGCGGCTTTGGAAAAGGAATTGGGGGAGCTCCTCCGGAATGAACCGCCCTTGGGTTGGGTCAGCGGTTTTGCTCATCCCCGACTCTTGGTTTTTACCCAAGATGAGCCTATGAAGCCCAGGCTCTTTCGATGGGGATTAATCCCGTCTTGGGTTCGAGACCGCGAACAGGCCTCTCAGCTGGCCAAGCAAACGCTGAATGCCCGATCCGAAAGCCTCTGGGAGAAACCTTCTTTCCGCGAATCAGCCAAGAGCCAGCGTTGCCTCGTTGTGGTAGATGCTTTTTATGAATACCATCACCAAGGCAAAGCGAAATTTCTGCACCGTATGCACAGGGCGGATGCACAACCCTTATGCCTTGCGGGTCTCTACGCCGTTTGGGGAGCAACTCCCACCGGCATACCCTACCACGGTTGCAGCATCGTCACCACCGAAGCCAATCCGGCCATGGCCCTGGTGCACAACCAAAGCAAATCCAAGGAATCCCGCATGCCCGTTATTCTGGACTCCACCCATCTCGGGCTTTGGTTAGCACCCGATGCTGGCTCTGCCGACTTGCAACCTTGCTTTCGACCTGCCTCAACGGAAACGCTGCGATACGAGGCTGTGCAAACGTCCGACACCTCCACCCCTTGCTCCGAAATTCCCCCTATCATCCAGCCTCCGGAACTGTGGATTTTAAGGCAAGAAATTGAATCGGTTCTCATCGGTTCACCGTATGCGAGACCGTGACCATCAAGGTATGGTTGTCCTCCTCCTCGTAGGCAGATTTCTTAACCACTAATTGCCTCAAATAGCCGGCCTGAACCTGCCATTCCTTGCCAAAATGATGCCCCAAGCCCAAATAGAGGCGATTTTGATCCAAGCGATTAAGCCCTGCTTCGGAACCCAAATTGGCAAAAAACTCGTTGGACAGGCACCAGAAATTACGCTGATGGTTCAGCCAGGAACCCATACCCCAATTTCTTTCCAATTGAAGTCGGTACCGGATGCGATACTCCACCGGGGTGGATTCGTGCTTTCCATCCACCATCTTGGCAATAAAGCGTTCCTCCATACGAAGCCGCTGGGAAACCGTCACAAAGCGATTGGGATATTTCCATAACCATTGTTGCCAAATCCGATGTTCCAGCAACGGATGCGCCAGGGGTTGCTCACCATAAATACCGGTGTGAATCAGACCTTATCCCAAAATACCTGATAATTGCGGACTAATTCTGTACTCAGCGCCCAAACGTAACAGGGATTGTTGAAATTCGCTCATCAAATTAGCCCGCCGAAAATGGTACTCTGTGTAGAGTCCCCATTTCCCACGAATTGGGTATTGACCGGTCCAGACATACCAGGCATGAATCTGATCCACCTGATCGCGTATGGGTGTTTCGATTGACTGTGCACACAACATCCTTTGGTGCAAACTTACCGCCGCAAACCAAAACAAAAAACGAAACCGCATGATATTACCTGTTTAAACTAAGTTCGGGTTGTAACCTATTAATTTTCAACGATTCGTGATGGACTTTATCAACTCCGATTTCAGTATTTGAACTTAAGTTTAAAATTCCCTAATTCTTGACTAAATTAATCCAAAAAGAAAAATCCACTGTCGTAAAATGGAATAAATAAAAAGTCTGTGATCCACCACTGAGCGCAATATCATGCAGCAATACCATTTGAGCGGTTTGATGAACCGCTGCACCTTGTAGGCGCAATACGCCAAAGTATTTTAGTCTTCTTGAAAATTTAAATCCCTGCCCCAGGTTTCGTGAAGTCGGGACAGGGCCAGAAAAGCAAGACCCAAGCAAATCATACCCACCGCCAAGGCTGCATAGGTCTTGGTCGTCCATTCCTGCCCGTACCGATAGCCCAGCGTAATCAAAACCGTAGAACCCCGCACAAAATTGGGTACCGAAGTGGTGGCCGTCGCCCGCAGATTGGTGCCAAAATGTTCGGAGGCCATGGTAACAAAAACCGCCCAATAACCCGTGGCCAAGCCCAAAAAACCACAAAGAACATAAAACCCGTTCAAGGAACTTACACGACCGGATAAATAAACACCCACGGTCAAAACGGTGAAGTAAAGAAAGACTCGAACGATTTTCTTGCGGGTTCGAAACCACTGACTCAGTGCCCCGCTGAGAAAGTCACCGACCGTCAGTCCAGCGTAAGTGCACATCACCGCATACGCCGGATTGACCACCCCTTCCACCCCCAATTCCTGGGCCAATTCCGGCGAAAACGTAATCAAAATACCTACGCAAAACCAGATAGGGACACCGATAAGAATACTATTCAAAAACAAGAGGGCTCGTGACCTTGGCGTAAATAATTTCCAAAAAGCGCCTCGGCTCACTTCGCTCTGAAGGGTTCGTTGAAACATCCCGGATTCCAAAACACCAAATCGTAACAACAAAAGCAATAAGCCCAAAACACCCCCCACGATATATGCGGTTTGCCATGTAAAATTCGAAGCCACTATTCCCGCCAAGATGGCTCCCGCGGCACCCACTGTCGCCACCACCGTGGTCCCGTGACCGCGTCGCTCCGGGGTCATTAATTCACTCACCAAAGTAATGCCTGCCCCCAGTTCCCCGGCCAAGCCAAATCCGGCGACCAGGCGAATCCATGCGTATTGCTCCACCGATTCAACCCAGGCATTAGCCAAATTCGCTATCGAATACAACAATATAGATCCGAATAGCACCGAACGCCGGCCTACTTTATCCCCCATTACCCCCCATGCAATGCCTCCCAACAACATCCCCACCATTTGCATATTGAGGATATAGACCCCATCCGCCTCCATTTGCGCATTCGCGATACCCAGGTCCCGTAAGCTCTGAACACGAACAATACTAAAGAGGACAAGGTCGTATATATCCACGAAATACCCCAGAGCAGCGACCACCACCGCTTGCATGATTCCTTTATTGGAACTTAGAGGGAGATAAACTTCAGGCTTAGCGGATTGATTCATGAAAGATTCGGCTAACTTCGTTCCAAAATAGATTCAAAATGCCCATCCTTCTCCCTAAACCCCTGAGCAAGTTCTTGACCTTTGGGGCTCTTATCCTCTTGCCCGTTGTGCCAACATCAGCTCAACGCTACCTACAGCCGGTAATTGCCCAAATTCAAACCGTCAACGAGGTCGTTTACGGTCAAGCCACCACGCACAACGGAACCAGCCAATCCTTGGCCATGGACCTCTACCTACCGGTAGAAACCAATCCTGCACCGCGGCCGGTGATGATGTTTTTTCATGGGGGTTCTTTTGTGGGTGGAACTCGCAACGACGCGGTAATGACCCAGCTATGCCAGGAATTTGCACGCCGGGGTTATGTTACAGCAACCGCATCCTACCGCCTTGGAGTGAGCATTGGAATTACCACCCCCCTGGATGCCGAATTTGCCAAAGCAGCGATCCGAGCAACACAAGATGCTAAGGCGGCTATCCGCTTTTTGCGTCGTAGTGTTGTTGAAGGGGTTACGGGTCAAAGCGGGCTTAACCCTTTTGCGATCGATACCAACCGTATCTTTATTGGCGGTTATTCCGCCGGCGCCATCACAGCCTTGCATACCGCGTATTTTCGGGATACGACCCTGGCAACGCCCTTGATTCGCAATATGTTACGTGTTGTTGGTGGGGGATTAGAAGGTTTGTCTGGGAATCCTGCCTATTCCTCACGAGTTCACGGTGTCTTCAATATGGCCGGGGCCTTGCTGGACTCTCTAATGTTACAAAACCCATTGTATCCTACCGTGCATTTTCACGGGGAATTGGACGATGTCGTTCCGTTCGGCAGGGGTTATGCCACTTTTTTGGGAAATCCTATCATCCAGTTGGATGGGTCATCCCTACTGCATCCCCGCATTCAGCGACTAGGCGCCCGTTCAGAATTGCACAGCTTTGCAACGCTTGGGCACATTTTAACGGACAACGTGACAAGTAATTTTATTATCCAAAAAACCGCAGAATTCTTTTATTCTGTCATCTCTTCTGCGGCAGAACTGGCACAAAACCCGTTGAACCTGCGTGCCTACCCCAACCCCAGTTCCGATCAAATTCGCTTGACTCTTGGGGGCGAATGGGCAGAGTCTTCGACATTCCACCAAGGGCTGACCTATCAAATCAACGATGCCTTAGGCCGCAGCTGGTCCCAAGGTCTTTGGCAAAATCCTCTTGAACCGCTTTCTCTCGACCTTGCCTCAGCCACGGCAGGTCTCTACTTTCTAAGAGTAAGCGCCTGCGATGGTCGGGTTGCCGAGCTCCGCTTGATTCGCCGCCCGTAATTTCCCCGCTTTCATTATGCAGGTGGGGCGCGCCTTGGCTAATTTCGCGGCCACATGTTTCGCCACCGCCACATTCGCCTGCATTTCTGTTCGGCCCTGCTGTTGTTGATTGGAATTTCAACAGGTTACCCTTGGGGTCTGCAAGCCCAAAACTTTCCTAAATCTGTCCCGGGTATTTTAATTCATGCCCCCTGGTTGCGCAAAGATCTAGTAGCAGGAACCCGCAATCGGAAAAGCACGGTTAGTCTGTCTCTCCCGGCGACCGTGATTTCCAAAGAACAAATCCAGCGCTCTGTAAATCTTCGGCTATGTAACATCTTACACGAGCAGAGCGGATTAATTCTTCAACAGGTTTTTGGCGCAGGTATACAAATTCAAGGCCTATGTAAGGCGGAGTTATGCCTGCGGTTAGCGAACCCGACTCGGTTAAATATAAACTAAAGAAGCACTATACTTTTAGGTACATCGTCCAACCTAACGGAAG
>VHAW01000099.1 GCA_016872225.1 Sphingomonadales bacterium
CCACGAGAGACGCGTTGTTTGACGAGGCCGCACGAATGGTGGTGCAGTACCAGCAGGGGTCGACCTCCTTACTTCAACGGCGCATGACGATAGGTTATGCCAGGGCTGGTCGTTTGATAGATCAGCTAGAGGCTGCCGGTATTGTGGGACGATTCGAGGGCTCCAAGCCCCGCGAAGTCCTCTATTCCGATCTCCATCACCTGGAGGACAGGCTCAGGCAGCTGAAGGAGATGTAATTTCGCCGTTCTTAAATCCCTAAAGGCATGAAATCGGTGCCAAGCTTGTATTACCAAAATTTACCCTCTTTATGCGTATTTTATTTGTTTTGATGACCATAGCGCTGCAACTTCATGCCTTCCCTGAAACGGGAAGTACTGAGATTATCAAGCAGCAACGAAAATCGACCAAATCCGAAAAGTCTGCTAAAACAGGAAGGAAATTCAAGGCTCAAGCCAGTTCTGGGGATGTTCGTTCCAAGGTGCTTTTGAAAGAATTGAGTAAGCATTATCGTTCCATGAAATCGATGGAGGCGCAAGTCTCCGTGGAAATGGAAGGGGGGGCTTCGCAAAGTAAAGAAACGCGCAAAGGGAGGCTGTTGCTTAGAGGCCGAAAATTCAGAATCGATATGGGGGAACAACTGATCATCAGCGATGGAAGAATCTCTTGGACCTACCTCAAGGAAATGAATGAGGTTAGCATCAGCCATTACGAGCCGACCCCGGACCAAATAACCCCAGACAATTTATTCACTCTCTACGAGAAAGGTTTTGACTCTTTTATGGAAGCTGAAAATGGGGGTGATAAAAACGGTATCGCTCAAATTGATTTGGTGCCCCAAAACAAATCTGTTTCCTACTTCAAGGTTCGGATAACGGTCAACAAAAGTTCGCGCCTTATCCAGAGGGCTATTGTTTTTGATAAATCAGGGGTGCAATACACCTATTCCATTACGGGTTTTAAAGCAAACCCCCGCTTGAAAGACGATTTGTTCTCTTTCAACCCCAAGGCTTACCCTGGGGTTGAAGTCGTCGACATGCGTTAAGAGAATTCTGTTTAAGAAAACAGGCTAAGGATCCAGTGGAACATCGGGCAGCTAAGGAACCAGCTTCATTTCACGGACCAGGTGTCCTGCGCCTGCGAAACGATCGATGATATAGAGTATATAGCGGATGTCTACGCTGATGGTGCGTTGCATGGCCGGATTGAACATTAAGTCTCCCGTCATGGATTCCCAATTGCCATCAAACGCAATGCCAACCAGTTGAGCATGGGCATTCATCACCGGACTCCCGCTGTTGCCCCCGGTAATATCGTTGTTGGAAATGAAGCAGGTCACCAATTCACCATCCCTGCCGTAGGGCACAAAATCACCTTTCTCCAAGTCGGATTTGAGTTTGCCGGGAACAATGAATTCTTCGTTTGTGGGATCTTCTTTCTGAAGGATACCACGATGGGTGGTGTACCAGGTGTAATCTACCGCATCCCTGGGAACATAGGCCTTGATGTTCCCGTAGGTCATGCGCAATGTCGAATTGGCATCCGGGGCAAAAATTTCATTGCTTTGGTAGGCCATCATAGCGGCCATGAGTTTGCGACGAACAGGAGCCTGTTCTCCTTGGGCTTTGCGGTCCATGGGCAAGAGAACATTATTGGAATAATCCGAAATAGCGGATGCCAGGATTACGCCTGGATCTTTTTTCCAGGCTTTGAGGGAGGGTTTCCGAAGAAATTTCTCTAATAATTCAGGGTTGGCCAGGAAGGAATTTTTGAAGATATTCTTAGCTATTTCTTTGGCCTTGTCCTTTTCATCGTTTCCCTCGGTGTCAGCAAGCAGTTCCTTAAGGAAGGGGGGACGGTCTTGAACCGTAATACGCTGGAGGTAGGTGCGGAGCATGCGGGTAAAGGCCTTTTGTTCGGTGGAGGCAAAGTACTCCGCCATATTTTCTTTCATGCTGCTTCTGGCCTTATCGGCTTCTGAACTAATCTTGGCTTTATCCTTGGGAGCGGCCTCAAGCTGTTTCTGTAAATCGGACAACACACGGTAATGGCGCACAAAGGCTTGGTTGCCCAAAGCCTGACGGAAATAGATGAGCTTGCGGTAATCGTTTTGGTAAGCGGAGAGGAGGGTGTTGAGGCTTTCGAGGGGTTTACCGTATTCGGCTTTGCGGCTTGGGTCGGATTCTATCCATTGACGTAGGCCGTTTTCGTAGGATTTCTTTTTCTCGCCCAGACCATCCCTGCGCAGGCCCAGGGTTTGGCCTTGATAATATTTGTAGGTGTTCATCCCGGATGCATAAGTGGAGGCAAGGGCAATGCGAATCTTGTCGTCTTTGTCCATATCTTCTTTATAAGCCTGCATGCGGGCACCGACCATATCTTCCACCATTATGTTCAAGGTGTTCAAATTGAAATCCAAGTTGTCGGCGCTGAGGTAACGGTTGGTCGTACCCGGATAGCCCATGATCATGGTGTAATCGCCGTTGCGAACGCCGGAGGTACAGATGGCCAAGAAACGATTGGGTTTGAGAGGAATGTTACGAAGGCTATCGTATTCAACCGATTCTCCATCCGGTCCGGTGTAAATGCGCAATACCGAAAAATCACCGGTATGACGAGGCCACATCCAATTGTCGGTATCGCCTCCGAATTTGCCCACACTGCTGGGGGGTGCCCCTACAAGGCGGACATCTTTGTAAACCATGTACACCGATAAGACGAATTGGTTGCCGTAGAATATCGCACGGACATCGCCTTGGTATCCTTTTTTCTCTTTGGCGACTTCATCCGTGATGACTTTCCCAACACGAGCAATTACCGCAGCTCGTTGGCTCTCAGAGACACCCTGGAGAGAATCGTTCATGCGCGCTGTGATATCCTCCATCCGAACCAAGGTGGATGCTGTGAGACCTGGATTGGGCAATTCTTCGGCGAGTGTCATTGCCCAAAAACCGTTGGTGAGGTAGTCTTTCTCCACAGAGCTGTGGTTCTGAATCAAATCGTAAGCGCAGTGATGGTTGGTCAAAACCAGTCCCTGGTCGGAAACGATTTCGGCGGTGCAGAAGCCGCCACCCAAACGGACGATGGCATCTTTGACCGCGGCCGTGTTAATTTGATAAAGGTCAGAGGCAGACAATTGAAAACCGGCTTCTTTCATGCGGTCCTCTATCTTGGCGATTTGAATGGGGAGCCACATGCCTTTGTCGGCGCGGGCAAGAGGGGTCATGCACCACAAGGTCGTGAAAACGATCAGCGAGCGAAGGATTATCGAGGATTGACGGTTCATAACAAATTAATTTAATATCAGAGGAAATGTTAAAGCAAGAGAAGTGGATGCATTAGAGGTGGATGACTTCGCCGTAGGCTGCCGCTGCGGCTTCCATGATGGCTTCACTAAGGGTAGGATGCGGGTGAACTGCTTTGATGAGTTCGTGGCCGGTGGTCTCCAGTTTGCGTGCGACTACCAATTCAGCGATCATCTCGGTCACATTAGCACCGATCATGTGGCCCCCCAGGAGCTCACCGTATTGAGCATCAAAAATCAGCTTGACAAAACCATCTTTGTTCCCACTGGCGCTGGCCTTCCCGGATGCGCTGAAGGGAAATTTACCGACTTTGAGTTCGTAACCTGCCTCCTTAGCGGCCTTTTCGGTCATCCCCACCGAGGCAATCTCCGGTTGGCAATAGGTACAGCTAGGGATATTGTCATAGTCCAGCGGTTCAGGATGATGACCTGCTATTTTTTCGATACAAATGATGCCCTCTGCAGAAGCAACGTGCGCCAAGGCAGGGCCTTTGACCACATCCCCGATGGCATAGTATCCTTTGGTGGTAGTGCGGTAGTAATCGTCCACTTGAATTTTGCCTTTGTCCAGCGCAATCCCGCAAGCTTCAAGTCCGATGTTTTCAATGTTCGGAACAATACCCGCAGCACTGAGGACCACCTCGGCTTCCAGGGTTTGCATCCCGCCAGGGGTTTTCACTTGAACTTTACAAAGCTTCCCGGAGGTATTCACGGATTCAACCGAAGAGCTGGTAAGAATGTTCATACCCATTTTTTTGTAGGATTTTTCCAAAGCCTTGGAGACCTCCTCATCTTCTACCGGAACAATGTGGGGCATATATTCCACGACGGTGACCTGGGTTCCCAGGGCTTGATAAACATAAGCAAATTCGACTCCGATGGCCCCTGATCCCACCACCAGGATTGACTTGGGTTGCTTGGGCAGGGTCATGGCTTTGCGATACTCAATAACCTTTTCTCCGTCAATCGGGAGGTTGGGTAATGCCTTGGCCTTGGCCCCGGTTGCGATCAAGATATGAGGTGCGGTGAGGGTGGCGGTCTTACCATCTGCTTGGGTGACCTCTACTTTACCTCCTGGTTTGAGTACGCCGGCACCCATGTGGACATCAATTTTATTTTTCTTCATCAGAAAGGCAACCCCCTTGCTCATTCCGTCGGCTACCCCGCGGCTACGCTGGATGACCCCATTAAAATCCGCTTTGGAATTCCCTACCTGAATTCCATAATCTCCAGCGTGCTTGATGTATTCGAAAACTTGAGCGCTTTTGAGCAGGGCTTTGGTGGGGATGCAACCCCAATTGAGGCATATCCCGCCCAGCGATTCGCGTTCGATCACAGCCGTTTTGAGGCCCAGCTGGGAAGCTCGAATGGCAGCAACATACCCACCGGGTCCACCGCCAAGGATAATGACATCGTAATTCATGAAATGAGAAGTTTTTGGGATCGCCAAGATACGGCCCTATCGAAGGATGCCCAAACTCCTCATCGTTCCGGTATCCAGGTATTCCTCAGAATTCAACTTGGTGGATACCAATTCCCACAACCATAAATCGTGATCCGTTGGCCCGCTTGCGTTTGCGGTAAAAGCTGGTTCTGTGTGCAGGGGGCCTAGGCTACGCAATTCGGCCCATGCTGCCGCCTCCTTCAAGATCGGATAACCTCGCCAGCTTCCCAGATGCCCGCCTCGCAGGAGTTTGCCGAATTTGTCCACCAAATGCCCGGATTGCCTGCCCAAAACACGAATCAGCGAGGCCTGTCGCGGGGATAAGAGATGCAAAATGGCGCTTTGGTTGGGGTTACTTTGCAGATTTTCTAAGCTTTTGGTACCATAATAGACTGCAACGAGGTAGTGTTTGGGATGCATCCCCACCGCACTAACGTAAGTGCAACAGTTGTAATTCCAATGGCCCGAGGCATTTCGGGTCAGTAAGGCATAAACCGGAGTATCCGCGATGTTCCAAAATTTTCGCATTTTTTCAAGGGGTTGAAAGACGGGGTGCTATACCGAAATCGATTTCTCCGAACCATGATGCAAGCATTTCAAAAAGTGCTCTGCGGTTTGGAGGAGATGCTCCTTCAATGCAGCGGGCTTTTTTTCCCATTGTCGAACCATCATGGCCGAGCGGGGATTACGTAGAAAATAAGTTTGGTTGGACGAAATGAAACGCCAGTAAAGTGCATCCCATGGCTCGGTCCAGGTTTTGTTGGCTCGAAAATTACTCATTTTGACAACGTAGTTGCTGGAACTGATATAGGGCTTGGTGGAGAGCACTCCGCCGTCTGCAAACTGGCCCATTCCGTACACATTGGGTACCATGACCCAGTCGTAAGCATCGATATACATTTCCATGAACCATTGGTATACTGCATGAGGGTGTATTTCACAAAGTAACATAAAATTACTTAGAATCATCAAGCGCTCAATATGGTGGTTATAGGCATTTTTTAACACCGAACGTATGCAATGATCCACGGGTTCTATGCCTGTGGTTGCGGTATAAAAGGCTTTGGGCATGGGGCGTTCAAATCCCCAAAAATTACCGTTTCGTTGTCGAGTCCCTGCGTGCAGGTACACCCCGTGTACAAATTCTCTCCAGCCAAGAATCTGTCTCACTAATCCTTCCAGGCTGGGTATTGGAAATTTCTTTTGTTTGCCAGCTTTCAAGCATTCTTTCAAAACGTGAGACGGGTTGAGAAGTCCATTGTTGATCAAAGGGGATAAGCCAGAGTGATGAAGAAGATTAAATCGTTGATCCATAGCGTCTTCATAGGGACCAAACAAAGCCAATCGCTCCTTGACAAAGCAGGAAAGCCAAAGCTCGGCATCGATCCGATGTACAGGCCATGCCCATTCTCCGCGATTCTTCCCCGGAGCATCAGGGAAATGCTTCTCGACATACTTTTCGGCTTCTTTCCAAGATTTACCCCAATCAATTATGAGCGGTGAAGGTGGGACGGAGTCTGCGGGATAAGTTTTACGATTGTCTTTATC
>VHAW01000100.1 GCA_016872225.1 Sphingomonadales bacterium
TTGCATCCCCGCAGTGCAGGGGGCTTGCTGGTCGAACTTTGCCAACCAAGGCAAGATAGCGGTTCGTCCTCTGTCGCTTAAGCGATTTGTTCGACTGGGATCACGCCGAGGCTGCGGCCAACTTTGCCGAAGGCGTTAATGACCTTTTGCAATTGTTCGGTGGAATGTGCCGCGGATAGTTGAACCCGAATGCGGGCCAGGCCTTGCGGGACGACCGGGTAAAAGAAACCGATGACATACACCCCTTCAGCTAACAAGTCATCGGCCATGCGTTGGCTCAAGGCGGCATCGTAGAGCATGATGGGGACGATGGCAGATGGCCCATCGTGAATATCAAAGCCGAGTTCCAGGATTCCTTTTTTGAAGAAGCGCACGTTTGCGGCCAGTTTGAGAGGCAATTCGTTGCTTTCCTCCAGCATGCGGAAAACTTCCAGTGAAGCACCGACGATGGCCGGAGCCAGGGAATTGCTGAACAAATAAGGTCTGGAACGCTGCCGTAACATTTCAATCATTTCTTTGCGCCCGGTGGTGTATCCGCCCATAGCGCCTCCCAAGGCTTTGCCCAGGGTACCGGTCACTAAATCAATTTGCCCGTGCACTCCACAAAGCTCCGGGGTTCCACGCCCAGTTTGGCCCAGAAAGCCTGCCGCATGGCATTCATCGACCATGGTCATGGCGCCGTAGGTTTTGGCCAAATTAACGATACGATCCAGTTGGGCCACATAACCGTCCATGCTGAAGACCCCGTCCGTAACAATCAACACATTTTCGTGACCTGCATTCCGGCATTGAACAAGGCAGGCTTCAAGCTCTTCCATGTTGTTGTTCGCGTAACGGTAACGGTGGGCTTTGCATAGGCGCACGCCGTCGATGATGGAGGCATGGTTGAAGGCATCGCTGATGATGGCGTCTTTTTCTCCTAACAAAGACTCAAATACCCCTCCGTTCGCATCAAAAGCTGCGGCGTACAGGATACTATCCTGCGTTCCATAAAACCGCGCGATGGTTTGTTCAAGGTCTTTATGAATATCCTGGGTTCCGCAAATGAAGCGCACGGAACTCATTCCAAAGCCATGAGAATCAAGCGCTTTATGCGCCGCCTCCAAGACCCGGGGATGGCTCGAAAGGCCGAGGTAATTATTTGCGCAACAATTAATCGCCGTTCGTCCATCGCTTAACGTAATTTCCGCAGCTTGGGGAGAAACCATGACCCGTTCCTTTTTGTAAAGACCCTGTTCATGCAATTTGGACAATTCTTGCTGCAAATGGATTTGCAGGCCTTCGGAGTATGACTTCATAACATTTTGGTTTATTACGAATCCTGGATGGTTTTCCAGATCAAATCTTTGAGTTCAACAAGACCGTGCCCGCTGATGGCTGAGATAAAAACAGATGGTATATCGGCCGGTAGTTCCTGGCTCATGGCTTGTCGTAATTCCTCGTCAGTAAGGTCGGCTTTGCTGACGGCAAGGAGGCGGTTTTTGGTGAGCAGTTGCGGATTGTATTGGTCTAGTTCGCTGAGGAGGATGCGATACTGTTCGGCAATGGAATCCGCGTCGGCCGGGATTACAAAGAGCAGCACGGAATTGCGTTCGATGTGCCTAAGAAAGCGATGGCCTAATCCTTTGCCGGTATGGGCTCCTTCGATCAAGCCGGGAATATCCGCCATCACAAAGGAACGGTAATCGCGATAAGGAACGATACCCAAATTTGGTACGAGCGTTGTGAAGGGATAATCGGCGATTTCAGGTTTGGCGGCAGATATGGAGGCCAAGAGCGTGCTTTTGCCCGCATTTGGGAAGCCTACCAATCCCACATCGGCAAGGAGTTTTAACTCCAAAATATGCCAAATCTCTTGACCAGGTTCCCCAGGTTGAGCAAAGCGGGGCGTTTGCTTTGTCGCGCTTTTGAAATGGTGGTTGCCTTGACCTCCCCGGCCTCCAGGCAGGAGAATGGCTTCCTCCCCGTCGGAGGTGATTTCCAATAATTTTTCACCGGTTTCGGCTTCTCTAGCTACCGTCCCCAAAGGCACTTCCAGCACGATGTCGGCGCCTTGGGCCCCTGTTTTGAGACCCGAAGAACCGTGGACACCAGGCTCTGCGATGATATGTTTTCGGTATTTCAGGTGCAGCAAAGTCCACAATTGGGCATTTCCCTTGAGGATGATATGCCCTCCCCGACCCCCATCCCCTCCGTCCGGACCACCTTTGGCTGTGAATTTGTCCCGGTGGAAATGGACCGAACCAGCCCCTCCATGCCCAGAACGGCAGCAAATTTTGACGTAATCGACAAAGTTGGCTTCAGCCACGGGGGGTCCCTTTCTTAAAGAGGTTGAATTTTCTTAATGTTTAGAGTCAAGATTATACAGGGGTTGATTCGCCATTCCCTGCCGAACTTGATCCAGTATTCAAAGCCGCTTGAATTCTCAGGTAAATGGAATCCATGGAGCCACGACCGTCAATTTCTTTAAATTTATGCTGGCTTCGGTAATAATCTGCCACAGCGGCAGATTTGCGCAAATACTCTTCAAGACGTTGCTCGATAATTCCTCGGTCTTGATCGTCCGTTCGGCCGGAGTCTTGGCCGCGTAGCAACAGCCTTTCGATAAGTTCCTGACGGGGAACGGTCATGGAAATCATGCAATGAATGGAAGTCCCAAGATCTTGCAACAGGTTATCCAGAGCCTCAGCTTGTGCAATGGTGCGGGGAAACCCGTCAAAAATGAAGCCTGAAGCATCAGGATTGCCCTGTAATTTGCTTTTGATCATACCGATGACCACTTCGTCCGGCACCAGGATTCCTGCATCCATCAAGGATTTGGCTTCAAGACCCAAGGCAGATCCTGCGGCAATTTCGGACCTCAACAAATCCCCGGTGGACAAGTGCAGCAAACCCATGTCTCGGGTCAAATATTGGGACTGGGTGCCTTTGCCAACACCCGGTGGTCCAAAGAGAACAAGATTTAACATACGTTCCAAAAGTACGAAACAAGGGTAGGGGCAGAGAGGTTATCACGATGCAAGAACTTAATTTTGCGCCCTATTCTCTGAACTATGTCTCAATCCTCTCTTCTGAATGTTCCTCATGATGCATTTATTCGGCGACATATAGGCGTCAATGCCCAAGCTTTGCCTACGATGTTGAATGCTGTCGGGGCTTCTTCGTTGGATCAATTGATCGAAGAGACCATCCCTGTCGGTATCCGTATGGGGACGGAAATGGAGCTGCCGGCTCCGTTGACGGAGCAGGAACTTCTCGCCGAATTGGCGCATATCGGGGCCAAGAACGCCCTTTACCAGAATTATATCGGGGGGGGGTATTACGGGACTCTGCTTCCCGGGGTAATTCAAAGAAACATTCTTGAAAATCCAGGCTGGTACACCCAGTATACTCCCTACCAGGCAGAAATTGCCCAAGGTCGTTTGGAGGCGCTGCTTAATTTTCAAACGATGGTCTGCGATTTGACGGGTATGGAAATCGCCAATGCTTCTTTGTTGGATGAGTCCACGGCTGCTGCCGAGGCGATGTTGATGCTATACGCTCAACGCAAAAATGCCAATCGCAAC
The DNA here is from genome assembly GCA_016872225.1 of Sphingomonadales bacterium. GTDB lineage: Bacteria > Bacteroidota > Bacteroidia > UBA7662 > UBA7662 > SYHX01. The sequence goes on from VHAW01000100.1 coordinate 3,567, forward strand.
AAAATATTTGTTTCTCAAAAATGCTTTCCGCAAACCAAAGCTGTGTTAGCAACGAGAGCAGAACCCATTGGAATTGAAATTGTTACTGGAAAGGTAGAAGACTTCGATTACAGTTCCGATTATTTTGCTTGCATTTTTCAGTATCCTGATGGCTACGGAAAGGTCAGGGATTATGCGCCGATCTGTGAAAAAGCACAAGCTGCAGGTATTACCACCGCGGTGATTGCAGATTTAATGGCCTTGGTTTTGTTGCCATCCCCCGGTTCATGGGGAGCCGATGTGGTCGTGGGATCTGCACAGCGCTTCGGGGTTCCCATGGGATACGGTGGACCGCACGCGGCGTTTTTTGCGACCCGCGATGCGTACAAAAGGCATATTCCAGGACGACTCATTGGCGTGAGCATGGACGCTGAGGGCCGCACCGCTTATCGAATGGCTTTGCAGACCAGAGAGCAACATATTCGACGCGATAAAGCAACCTCCAACATCTGTACCGCGCAGGTTTTGTTAGCCATTATCGCTTCCATGTATGCAGTTTACCATGGGCCGGATGGATTGAAGGCCATTGCTAGGCGAATTCACCGCAGGGCGAGGGTTCTTGATGCTTCCCTGAGGGCTTTGGGGTTTGTGCCTTTGAACGATTGTTATTTTGATACCTTGGTCATCGAGGCGGATCAAGAATCTTTGGACAAAGTCCGTGTGATTGCTGAAACCAAAGGAATTAATCTTAATTTCCTCGTGAAAGGTCAGGTGGGGATTTCGGTGGATGAAACAACTTCGCTGCAAGATCTCTCACAAGTCGTCTCTGTCTTTGCGGCGATCACTAACGGTTTGCAAGCCGATGTCGTGACTTTGGATCAAACGATGGATCCTGTGGGCTCATCCGCGTTGCATAATCTTTTCACCGAAAGAAAAGATTTTATTCTGCAGCACCCGGTCTTTCATCGCTATCATAGTGAGCACGAATTGTTGCGTTATATCAAAAGATTAGAGAGCAAAGATTTATCCCTTTGCCATTCCATGATTGCCCTGGGATCTTGTACCATGAAGCTTAATGCTTCGTCCGAAATGATGCCCATCTCCTGGCCTAGCTTTGGTCATATTCACCCTTTTGCCCCTGTAAGTCAGACCATTGGTTACCAACAAATTTTTCAGGAATTGACCCAATACTTACGTCAAGTTACGGGTTTTGCTGAGGTTAGTCTTCAGCCCAATTCAGGAGCACAAGGGGAGTACACGGGCTTGATGGTTATCCGAGCCTATCATCGATCCAAGGGGGATTATCATCGTAACATTGCCTTAATTCCATCATCCGCACACGGTACCAATCCGGCATCAGCGGTTATGGCTGGCATGCAGGTGGTGGTTGTGGCCTGCGATGATCAAGGCAATGTGGACATGGAAGATTTGAAAGCCAAAGCAGAGAAAAATGGAGCCAACCTTTCATGCTTGATGGTGACCTATCCCAGTACCCACGGGGTATTTGAAGGTCATATTCGCGAAATCTGCGAGGTGATTCACCGTCATGGTGGCCAGGTGTATATGGATGGTGCCAACATGAATGCTCAGGTTGGTCTCACATCACCCGCTTTGATTGGCGCAGATGTCTGTCACCTGAATCTTCACAAGACTTTCTGTATCCCGCACGGTGGCGGCGGACCCGGTATGGGACCGATCGGTGTGGCTCCTCAACTTGCTCCGTTTTTGCCAGGCCATCCTGTAGTTGCTTGCGGGGGATCAGAAGCTATTGGCCCAGTATCAGCTGCCCCTTGGGGGAGCGCCTCCATCCTGCTCATCTCGTATGCCTACATTCGAATGATGGGTGCAATGGGTCTTACAGAGGCCACTCGGTATGCTATTCTCAACGCAAACTATATTATGTGCAGGTTACGAGGCGCTTACCCGGTTCTTTACACGAATTCCAATAATCGTTGTGCGCACGAAATGATTTTGGATTTCAGGCCTTTTAAGGCATCGGCTGGAATTGAAGTGGAGGATGTGGCCAAACGCCTTATGGACTACGGATATCACGCACCTACCGTTTCCTTTCCGGTGGCCGGCACGGTGATGGTTGAGCCCACGGAGGCTGAAAGCTTGGAGGAATTGGATCGTTTTTGTGAGGCCATGCTTTCTATTCGGGCTGAAATTGCCGAAATAGAGCAAGGCCTGGCCGATAGGATTCAAAACGTTCTCAAAAATGCCCCTCACACGGCGATGAGCCTGGTTCAAGAGCCTTGGGATAGACCTTACAGCCGACAAAAAGCCGTGTACCCGGCAGTTTGGTCAGCCCAGAATAAATTTTGGCCTTCGGTGGCCCGCATCGACAATACCTACGGAGATCGAAATTTGGTTTGTTCCTGCCCGCCTATGGAGTTTTATGAGGCCAGTTTGGTACATTGAGCCCGTTGGGGTTTATCTTTATTCATTCTTATAAATACCAAGACATTTACCCTTTTCTATTAATTCTTGTTCTTCTCTTAATTTTTGTTTAACTCCTTAAAACGATCCATATGCTCCACAAATGTAAACTTTTGTTGATTGCGGGCTTATTAAGCTTGGTTTGCGTACAGGTTCAAGCCCAAAAGGCTTTTAAACCTAAACTTCGTCCATTGAAGGTTCAGCAGGACCTTGTCGATGCACCTCTCGTTTCGGTT
>VHAW01000101.1 GCA_016872225.1 Sphingomonadales bacterium
CGAAATTGACCTTGCGGTTAATGATTTCCGGAACCGGCGGAATGCGGGTCTCTGTACGACTCATTATTCGCAAACAAAAGATTGCCAATGTGCAGATACCTTATCACGGGGCCACACCGTCTGACTACAAGTGCCGTAAGCGACGAGTCGTTCGCCGACCCTTGCCTCCCAGGAACATTCCACCGCAACACCTTCCACCGCCACCAAGGTCGCCTCCAAACCAACGACTTGCCCCACCAAAGCCGGGGACCGGTGTTGAATAGTTAACCCGTGACCAATGCCTTCTTCATGAGCTTCTCTCATTTGCAAAACAAATTGACGACAGACCCATTCCGCTTCCCTGGCCATGGCATAAGTTGAACAAACTTCATGAACCGTTTGTCCATGAAAAGAGGCCCAATCCTCGGGTTGCACCACAAACGAGGTCTTCAAACGATCCCCGGGCTTGAACTTGGATATCATCATGGAAAGCTTGGTGTAAGGTCAAAACCGATGTGGCGAATTAAATAGGCATTCCGAAAGGATATTTTCGAACCACCAACATTTGTTTGGCCATTACCGACGGGATTTGTACCTCCTTTATGTTGGATAGGATCACCCCACAAAGGTCGTCCAACCCTGGAACCGAAGCAAGTATATGTAAAGTGATACCCAAACGCATACCAAGGTTTTGAATACTTTTGAGCAATTCCGGATCCCGTGTGCCCAAACCGCAGAGGCTGAACTTAACCTCCGGCCAATCGCCTAGATTTTGCATACTTTGCATCGCATCCCACAAAAATTCGCGCTTCATGAAAGGCATTTGACCATCCGCTGCGGGGATTGGGTCGCCATGCGGATCCCATTGTGGCCCGTCAAGGTACTCCGCAAGACGATCCGTAAGCGCGAGGGATCGAACATGCTCCATTTCTTCGGCCAAATCATGAATTTCAAACGAAGAAAAACCTAGGCGATGTGCCAAAAAATACTCCCACAGACGGTGACGGCGTACTACCTGATAGGCGAGATAAATCCCGTTAGAGGTGAGCACGGCCCCTTGATATGGTACATAATCCACATACCCGCGCTCCGCTAGTTTCAATAACATATCCGTAACGGACGAAGCCTTGGCCTGAAGCTCCGTGGCTAAATCGTTGGTCCCCACCGTATAGGGCAATTCCCCCTCAGACAGACCACCAAAGTCCAATCCCGAAAGCCTGAAAATAGCCTTGAGATAATTCTCGGTTGATCGAGTCTGCTTAAGCATTCTCAAAGATAATTTTGGGGTTACCCTTATCCATACGCATAGATATACTTCCTATCCATGCCTAGCCGTTTTTCCATGCGTTACCGCTACACTCCCATACCAACCGTCATCGGTAGAAAGTGCCTAAGATTAACCTGCATAGCCTTGCTATGGTGGATAGGATTACCCATAATCATTGCGCCAGGCTTTAGCCAAGCCCCAAACAAGGCCCAGCGACGTACAGGGCTTTCCATCTCAAACGATTGGAACAATCCAAGTTCTGCGAAAGATCTTTCCGAAGCTTCGACACTCAAATGGGGGGATCTTGCCCCTGATTTCCTCTTGAGGGACAGCCTTAACCGAAAATTCAGGCTGAGAAAGTTCAAGGATCAAGACCTTCTCATTTTAATCTTCAGTCATTACGCTTGCCCAGCACATCACTTGTATCAGCCTAAGATAATGGCCTTACAACCGATGTGGCAACGCTTGCATGGCAAAGCGCTTTGGATATACCCTCATTCGTTAAACGCCCCTATGATACCCCACGCCGAAACAGTTCTTTTGCAAGACCTCCACGGCGAAGCCTTCGCAGCCTACGGCATTCGCAAAATTCCGCATGTTCTAGTATTGAAAAAATCTAATTCATTCTCCAACAAGCAACAACGCACTAAGTGGAAAATATGTTACAGCGGTGCCGTGGATGCGGATCCCGAAAACCCCAAAAGCACTATGAGAGCTGACCTCGCCGAAGCATTAAATGATTTGGAATTCAGCGATTACGTGCGCATTCCGCAGACTCCATTGCACGGATGTCCTTATCCCTATTCCTCCCAACCATGACCCGAAATCATTCCTTGTCCCTTGTCTTTTATGGGATGATGACCCTGTTGGTCATGATGTTACAGGCAAACTCCGTCTTGGGGCAAACCGATACCCTATTCTGGTTTGTAGCCCCGGATGCCGTGGTAGGCCTTGGGGATTCCCCGGTGACTTTGCACCTCAGTGCAGGACCATCGGGCGCACAGGTCGTGGTGGACCAACCCGCCAACATCGCCAACTTCCCTGCTATAACCCTCACCGTGCCGCCTAATTCAGTACTGGTTCATGATTTGACTTCTCGTTTGAGCCAGCTCGAAAATCAACCCCCCAACACCATCCAACCCTACGGCATCCGCATTCGATCCAACCAACCTGTGGGGGTCCTCTACGAGATCAAGGCCCTCCTCAATGCTGCTTCTTTTACGCTCAAAGGGAAAACCGCCCTGGGTACCCGCTTCTTTGTAGGGGGTCAAGGGCCGCCATTTGCGCTGGGGGCATGGGTCAACGATACAACCATCCCGCCAGGAACTGCGAAGAGTCGCTTTGATGTGGTGGCGACCCAAGACAGCACCTGGGTGACCATTACCCCGAGAAACAATTTGATTGGACAAAACTCCAATGTACCTTTTCAACGACTTCTGATGCGGGGTCAGACCTTGGCCTGCATCGCCGCCGGGAGCGGAGGCCTTCAGAAAGTCACCGGATCTCTCATCGTATCCGACAAACCCATTGCGGTCACCTATTCAGATGATGCCGTTTATGACCCCTCTTACGGGACATGCCGGGACATGATTGGCGACCAACTGGTCCCCGTGCAATCGGTAGGACAAGACTATATCGTGGGTCGTGGCATCCTAACCAACGGCAACAATTCCATGCCGGACCGGTATTACGTTACTTCCACCGATACAGGAACCGTCCTGCGCATCAACGGTTCGCCTGTTCACTCCTTCACCTCGGCCGGAGAAACCTATTTGCTCACTGTCTACAATCCTTCCGAGTACATCGAGACCACCAAACCAGTTTATGTGTTTCATGTTACGGGAATGGGCTGTGAAATTGGAGGCGCTCTGCTCCCGCGCATCAATTGCACAGGATCACGCCAAGTTCGTTTTCACCGATACACCGGAGATTCGCTTTTCTTGATAGCAATCGTCGAAAACGGAGGACAAAGTTTGTTCACCTTAAACGCTAATCCTGCTCTTCTGAGTGCTTCGGATTTCTCATCCCTCCCAGGCAATCAATGGTGGGTTGCCCGTAAAAATATCGGACTCCTCGTCCCCACAAACGGAACCATCAGCCTGCTCAACAGCCAATTTAATTTTCATGCGGGAATCATCTCTGGCTCCCCAGACGGGGACGGTCAACCTTCGAGCAATGCAATTCGTTATGCTTACTTTTCTGATTACGGGTTGAGTTCCAACCGCGACCTCTACGACACGCTTTGCCGTGGCGATGCGGTCTTTATTGGTAATCGCCGATACGATACCACAGGAATTTACATCATTCGATACAGTTCCACCAGACTCTGCGACTCGACCGTCACCCTCTACCTCACCGTATATCCCAAAGACACCTTCAACCTGACCCCGGTACCCGTGCAGGCTTGCGGTTCCTACCTCCTCAACGGAAGAAATGTGACTGTATCCGGGATTTACACCGATTCGCTACGCAATCGCTGGGGTTGCGATAGCCTCAGCCGTATTCAATTGACAGTCCACCCTCTCTATGATCAACAGATTCAGCGCTCTGTTTGTGATTCTTTTTATTTCGATGGACGATGGCTGCGCCAATCCGGGTCTTACCGCGATACTTTGGTCAGCATTCAAGGCTGCGACAGTATTGTTCGCCTCCAGTTAACCATCGGAAACAGCTACACCGCTTCGGAGCGAGTTAATCATTGCGGCCCGTACCGATGGAAAGGTATGTTATACAACCAGTCCGGAATCTACACGCGGGTGATTCCAGGACCAGGAGGTTGCGATTCCTTGCTGGAATTGCAACTCACCGTGAGACCTGTACCCACCGCAACTTTACCCGGTCCTTTGGAGCATTGTTTGGACAATGGACCGATCACCTTGGATCAAGGGCAACCCGCAGGTGGAACCTATTGGGGCGATGCGGTTCGAGGAAATTCCTTTGAACCCTCCGTCAAGCGGGATTACGAGGTTCGCTATATCGTGACCAATGACTTGGGCTGTTCCGATACCGCAATCCTGCGCATCCGCGTGCACGATGAATGCAATGCCTTTTTGTATTTACCCGATGCCTTCATCCCGGATGATCCTACGCGGCCCGAAAACCGAAAATTCAGTATGGTTGCTTATAACATTCTGAAGGTGGATGTCAAAGTCTTTGACCGTTACGGGCAAATTCTCTTTGAATCCCAGGACCCGAATTTCGGTTGGGATGGAACCAGGAACGGGAACAAAATCCCCTCAGGAACCTATCCCTACCTTTTGAACTACGTGGATGCCGCCGGCAAAACGGGACTCCGCTCTGGACTGCTCCACTTAGTCCGCTAAGGGCGAGAGCGCCTTCCCCTTAAGGTCGGTTACGCTCCGCGAACAATACCGCATCCCGCAGGCGCAATGACATTGCGGTTTGCAATTCTCCCATCATCCCCGATACCGGCGCGAATTCTCTACGGCCGTTCAAGAGCCGTTCCATTTCCCTTCGCTGATCTCTTTCCTTGAAAACCTTATCGGTAACATCATCCCGATTACGGTCTGCCCAAACCCCGGCATAAAGCTTGGCCTTTTCGCCATCGTACATCAGATACCTTACTTCGTCACCAGTCTCCACTTGGAAAATATCCGAGAAATAAACCTGTTCATTAAGGGCGTTCACCATCTGGCATTGCACCTTCATTCGAACCAAGCTGCGACCGCTCCACTCGCTGTATTCCACTTTCTTGTAGCGGGTTTCGGTAGTTTTCTGCTGATTCGTCGGGTTGATTACTTCCACGGTGTAAGCCTCCCAACCTCGTTTGATTTCGGAACGCAATTCGGGAGGAACCACTTGCAATTCCAAAACTTTGCCCCCAATGACCGTATTGGCGCCAAGAGAACGTGCAATTTCCAGGATGACCTTGTTACCCCCGTAGAGCAGATTGTTCTGTTGTTGCAAGGCATTGGCAATGGCATTCTCGTCCACCAATTGGAGGAAACGATTTCGCTCCATCGTCAGCGACGAACGCAGAAAGGTATGAGGATTAAGCATAAAAGCAAAACCCGAACTCCCGTCAAAGGGTAGGATGGCCACCTTCATGGTGAGCAGGTTTTCGCAAGCCACCATCATGGAATCCAAATTCCGGAAACCGGGAAAGACGGCTTCGGCATCTTTGAAGCGTTGATAAGCGACCCGGTAGCGTTGCCGGTCGAGCATAGCCATACCGTCTTCGTAAATGGGTATAACACGGGCCTCTCTTTCCATTTGGGCAGCGTCCTTGTAGTTAGGGTCCACCCTCTTCATATCCGCAAGCACGGCTTGGGCTTCCGTGAACTGACCTTGATCCATTAGCCTGGCGGCTTTTTTGTAGGCATCTTCGAGGTAAATAGCTTTGTCCGATTCGTAATCAGCTCGGTTTCGGGCCGGAAAGACCAAATCCACTCGCAGCATTTCGACCTGCCTATAGAAGGTCTCCGCTTTGACAAAGGCAAACACCGCGTCGTAATGCTGCCTCTCTCCGTGCAGACGATCGAACTTGACCAACAGAGCGTCTAGATGTTTCTGGCCTGCTTTTTGGAGGCCAACCCGAGCATTGACATAAGTTGGCTTAGAACGCAATGCCCTCATGTATTGCATGCTGGCCTCTTCGTGCATCCCGGCAATGGCCAATTCATCCCCCCTGCTTGTGAATTTCTTGGGTGAATTGCAAGAGCTTAGATTCAACAAGAACAAGCCAACAAAAAGCATCAGACTGGGCCTGAAACTTTCGCAATGTAAATTTAATTTGTGCATCATTCAAATTTAAACAAAATAATTAACAATTTTTTACCCCTATGGACTACGCCTCGGACGTTTCTATATCCGTTAACGACACAAAAAGACGCTTGTAGAAAAGCAGACTCATGCC
>VHAW01000102.1 GCA_016872225.1 Sphingomonadales bacterium
GTAGTGATGGAAAGACCAAAAAGAGGATACTTAGCTGCATCTTTTCCGAAAAAATCTATTTTCAAGAAAACGGAGATGCAGCTATTTCGTATCACCAACCAATAGTGGTTTTAATGAACGCCAGTAAAGTTTTGGAGGGGTCCGAAAACAAAAAAGAGGTCATTCCTGACCTCTTGTTCAATATGGCTCCCCGGGTTGGGCTCGAACCAACGACCCCCTGATTAACAGTCAAGTGCTCTAACCAACTGAGCTACCGAGGAATTTTGGGGGCCAGCCCTGAACATTTGCCCCAAAAGGAGTGTAATGATAGCATTTAAGCGCTAAAGTTCCAATATTTACGCTCCGATCTTAGTTTCTCTAAGGCCCCCATCTCCTCCCATGGCACAACAACTTCCTTTGGTAATTGTCGGAACCGTCGCTTTTGACAGCATTGAAACCCCTTTCGGCAAGGTCGACCGGGTCATTGGGGGAGCAGGAACCTACGGGGCTTTGGCGGCCAGCAATTTTACGGAAGGCATAGGACTGGTTTCGGTGATTGGGGATGATTTTCCGGAGGAATCGCTGGCCATGATGCGGTCCAGGGGGATTGACACGGAGGGAATCCAACGGATAGCCGGTCAGGAATCCTTCTTTTGGGCCGGGAAATACCACCTGGACATGAACGGCCGCGATACCCTCGAAACCAGGCTCAATGTCCTGGCGGATTTTGATCCGGTCCTGCCCCAAGCCTATCGTAGACCCCGCCTCCTGATGCTCGGCAACCTCACGCCTTCGGTCCAAACCAGGGTCTTGGACCAAATCGAAACCCGACCCGAATTGATTGCGATGGACACCATGAATTTCTGGATGGATATCGCTTGGGATGCCTTGTTGGAAACCATCACCAGGGTGGATCTGCTCACCATCAACGACGAGGAGGCCCGACAACTTTCCGGCGAACGATCCTTGCTCAAAGCAGCTCGCAAAATTGCCACCATGGGTCCGCGTTACCTCATCATCAAGAAGGGGGAACACGGGGCTCTATTCTTCGGGGACGGAGAAATCTTCTTCGCCCCAGCTCTACCTCTGGAAGAAGTCTGCGACCCTACGGGAGCCGGCGATAGTTTTGCGGGCGGCTTGATGGGGTACTTAGCCTCTCAACCGCAAATCACCATAAAGCATATCAAACAAGGGATCCTTTGCGGGTCGGCCTTAGCTTCATGCACCGTAGAGGCCTTTGGAACCAGCAGCCTCGAAGCCGTGACCAAGAAGGTCCTCCAAGACCGTCTTCTGGTCTTTGATCGCCTCACCCGCATCAACTTGGTTTAATTACTCCTGCATCAACCCTTGAGCGATGAGGGTTTCGGCAATTTGAATGGCATTGGTGGCGGCACCCTTACGAAGATTATCAGCCACCACCCACATGTTCAGGCACTTAGGCCTTGTAAAATCTTCACGGACCCGACCCACAAAAACCTCGTCTCTATCCTGGGTAAGCAGGGGCATAGGGTATTCGTTTTGAGAAGGCTGATCGTAAAGAATAACACCTGGACTTTGTTGTAACAATTCCAGAACTCGACCAAAATTCAGGTCTTTTTCAAATTCCACATTCACCGCTTCGCTGTGCCCACCCATCACCGGAACGCGAACTGTTGTTGCGCAAAGGGCAATGCCTTCATCCTCCATGATTTTGCGGGTTTCGTAGGTCATTTTCATTTCTTCTTTGGTGTATCCGTTATCCAAAAAAGCATCAATATGCGGCAAGCAATTGAGATCGATGCGGTGCGGATAAGCCATGGGGCCATCGTCGATACCGGCTCTTTCGTTCATTAATTGTGTTACGGCTTTAACGCCAGTTCCGGTCACACTTTGGTAGGTGCTGACCACGATGCGCTTGATCCGGTATTCACGGTGAAGCAGGTTGAGCGCCACCACCATTTGAATGGTTGAACAATTGGGGTTGGCCACAATCAAAGAGGGCCCTTGCAAAGCGTGGGGATTCACTTCAGGCACCACCAAAGGGACCGAAGGATCCATGCGCCACGCCGAGGAATTGTCAATCACCCGTATTCCGGCTTCAGCAAAACGAGGTGCCCATTCCAAGGAGACCGAACCACCGGCCGAGAACAAGGCCAAATCCGCCCCGAGTTCGATGGCGGCTTGCGGGGATACGATGGTCCAATCACGATCTCGCCAACGAAGCACCTTGCCCACCGAGGCTGGGGAGGCCACCGGAATCAAAGTATCCACCGGGAAATGACGTTCTTGGAGAACGCGTAACATGGTAGAGCCAACCAAGCCCGATGCACCGACAACGGCTACACGATAGGATTTGGGGTTTGTCATGGGAAATCTGCGATGGAATTGCGGTCACAAAAATGCTAAAACAATCGCCTCAAAAGTCTCAACGCCGAGAGCTTTTTTGGGGTCATGAACGAGACCGTCCACAACGTAGCCAGAATCTTCAGCCCGATGCCTTGCCTGCCGGTGGTGGTTTGGGCCGTATTGGCCTGGAGCATTCCATCGCAAGGGCAATTCTACGAAGACTTTGCGGACAGCAACTTCACAGTCAACCCCGCTTGGGTGGGCGAGACTGGGAAATTCATCGTCAACAGTCGCCGTGAACTCCAACTGAACGCCCCTGCGGTCAGCGGGTCGGCCTTGCTTCGCACCCCTTCGGTAGCGGTGCATCAAGGCTGTTGGGAATTTCATGGGAGCATGGCCTTCAATCCGTCCTCGGTGAACCTGCTGGACCTGTACTTGATGGCCACCGATACCGCACCGAACCTAAGCGGCCAAGGGTATTTGGTAAGGTTAGGTGGCACCAACGATAACATCGAATTTCATAGGAGTCAGAACGGCAGCACCACGCGTTTAGGTTCGTGGGGAAACGGATGGTTGAACAAGGAGATCAATAATTTTGCAATCAAGGTGGAGCGTTATGCCGATGGGATTTGGTATTGCTATGCGGATACCAATGCTTCCGGCGCAGGACCAGCATCCTGGATTTGGCTAGGTTCCGTAACCGACAACACCATCACACGATCTTCCTATGTAGTCTTGAGGCCCGTATACACCTCCACACGCTCCAAATTATTTTCCTTCCGAAAAATATCGGTGATCGGCACCATCATGCCGGATTCAGTGGCGCCGTATGTCCTGAATTATCAATTTGTTACGGAAAGCAAACTCAGCATCCTTTTCAGCGAACCCATAGACACCCTCCATGCTGCCCTTGCCTTGGTGATGCAACATCCGGCCGGGTTGACTTGCACAAGGCATCGATGGAGGAATGATACAATGCTGGACATTGATTATTCCGGTCCCTTTCCTTTGGAACAAAGGCTTGCCCTTGGCCTTCGCGGGCTTCAAGACCATTCAGGTCTTCCGTTGGACACCATCCTTGAGGTGCTGCGCAACCAATACCGAGCGGGTAGGGTTCGCATTAGCGAATTCATGAGCGATCCGGATCCTCCTATGAAACCGACCCCTGACGGCCTTCCACTCAGCGAGTTTGTGGAAATCCACAATCCGGATTCCTTGCCTTTGCAGCTCCAAGGTTGCAGTCTGGGGGATGCCTCCACCATCGCGGCCATTCCCCCTTCTGCCCTACCGCCGCAAGCTTATGCCTTATTGGTCCCATTCGATCAAAAGGACCTTTGGCAACAATGGTCTGCCTTGCAAACCCCCTTCATTCCGCGCAACATCATCGGGGTACAACCCTGGCCTTCGCTGAACAACGACGAGGACCTCATCCGCATCCTTGGACCGGGCGGGAATACCTTAGATTCCCTCACCTACCAAATTACATGGTGGAGAACCCCGCAACAAAAGCAAGGTGGCTGGTCCATGACCAAACAAAACCTCCTCTGCCCTTGCCAAGATTCCCTAAATTGGATGCCCTCGACACATCCCCTGGGTGGTGATCCCGGGACAGGGTCCCCACATGACGACTCGGCAGCAGGATGCCGCAACCTTGGGTCGGTCATGGCAAGTCAGATTCTGGTGGACCCTAACAACGGGGTTCGCATTCAATTCGCAACCCCCGTAAGGCCTACCCTGGCAACATTTTTGGTCCTGCTCATAGACGGAGATTCCCTTCCCATCCAGGTCAATCTAGCGGATAGCCAGCGCCTCCTCAGTGAATGGCTTGTGATGACCGGATTGGCCTGGTCGCTCAAGCCGGGTCAGGTTTATACAATGTTATGCGAAGGATGGGAATCCTGCAACGGGGCTTTAACGCCTAAGCAATTCCTGCCCGTGGGCCTGGGCATCGCGGCAGACAGTGCTCAAGTGGTCATCTCGGAAATCTATCCCCGGCCTCTGCACACCGATTACCCCTGGGTTGAATGCTGCAACCTATCCGGACAGGTCTTAGATCGCAGCAGGGTATGGCTATTCCGAACCGGACCCGAAGGCGAAGTTTTGGAGGGCAACGCTTTGGGCCAGGATCAAGAGCCCTGGTTCCCCGGGCAATGCCTACTGCTAAGCCGAAACCGAGATTTTGTGAAACTCGAAGGGCTCACACCCTGCACGGGAAGGTATTGGGTAAACAAGGATTCCGGGGCGCATTCCTTCGATACCTTGGCCCTACCTGCCCCTTGCCTAAGCCTGCCTGCCCTGCCCAAAACAGCTGCATTTCTATCTCTGCAGGATCATCAAAGCCGCACCCTGGACCGGGTGGCCTACCATGACTCTTGTCTTCATCCGTGGGCAGGAAATCTCGAAGGTCGATCCCTGCAACGTTGGGCCTACGATCGACCCTATACCGGAAATCGTATACCGCCAACTCGTTGGATAAGTTCCTCATCCCAACAACGCGCTACCCCAGGCTGCTTCACCGCAGTTTCAAACCCTGTTTCTGGCAACCCTTTTCCTTCGTCCAAACGTCGTCGAGATATCCCTGTTGCCTTAACCTTGTCCAACCAAGTCATCGTTCCGAATGCCTTGGTTTGGATTCGGATAGGCCTTCAATTCCAAGACCAAAGCATGAGCCGGCAAGCAAGGGTGAATCTTCGCATCATGGACCTGTTCGGACGTACCATAACACATTTATGCCAAGATGAATGGGCAGATGAAAACAGCGCCTGGTCCTGGGATGGAAGAATGGGGCAGGCTTCCAACAGGCTGCAGGGGATGATGGTTCCGGACGGTGCCTACCCAGTTTATTTGGAATGGCAAAATGCAGAGGGCCAGACCGGATGGGACCTGACAGAGATTTATGTCCTACGAACCGACTAAACCGACAAGGACATCTAAAGGCCTATTTGGAAGTCTTGTCGGAGGTAAGCGAATGGATCGCCAGCAGAAGCTGTTGCAAAAGTTCTTGGTTTAGGGTGTAGATCACTTGCTTACCCTCTTTGTGGGAGATCACCAAACGGCTCTTCCTCAAAACCGCCAATTGCTGCGAGGCCACCGATTGACTAATTCGTAATTTGAAATAAATCTGGGTGACGGTCAAGGATTCGTTTTGCTCCAGGAGCCGAATAATCCCCAATCGCAGGGGATGATGAAGGGCATGGCATAGTTCGTATGCCGCATTGAAATTAACCTCCTGAAGTTGCTTGTACATCGATCAAACTGGTAAGTGCGAAGTTACATTTCATTTCGAAAAATCGCAACGCTAAAGCGACGGGATATAAAATTCCTTGTGGTAATCCACCCTAAAATCAGCGGGCGATAGAATACGCCCCTGCTCCAAATCATGAAGGGCCAACCCAGCCCACGACGAAGCGGTATGCTGCCAATCGCTCACGAAGCATGCGCCTTCCCATCGGTCGATGAGTTGACTTTCGATCAAGAAGGCCCGCCATTTGGCAACGCCATCACCCACCAAGGCCACATCGTCGCTAGCCCAATCGCACAAAACTCCTTCATCCAGAATCAAAGCTGACCCTGGCGATAGAATTTCCAAGGCATCGTGACCCCATCGGTAAACCCCGCAGAAAACTTCCATGCGCCGGGCGTCCATCATCGAAATCACCTTGGGA
>VHAW01000103.1 GCA_016872225.1 Sphingomonadales bacterium
CCTTTACCACAGGCTATAATTTGGTCGGTGGAACAACCTATACGCTCCGTTTCAAAGTGCGTGCGCCAGGTAACGGCCCGAACCGTGAGCGCCTTGGTGTTTATTTGGCGAATGCTCGTACCTCTACTGCAATGTTGGCAGGACCGCGCATTTTCAACGACTCGACTTTACAGGCGTCTGGATGGCAGTCCAGAACTGCTCGCTTGACTCCAACCACCTCCGGTGTTTACTATCTCGGTATCCGCGCCTATTCCGTAGCCAATGCCGGGTATATCGGTATCGATGATTGGTCCCTTGAGGTGACAACCAGCGAAGTTTCCGGTACCTTGAAATACCAAGGTGGTGCCTCGGTATTGGATAACAGCACGGTTACTTTGAGTGGGGCGGTGTCAGCCTCTGCGACCACATCCGCATCCGGGGCTTTTGCCTTCACAGGTCTAGGAAATGGTGCCGTGACCCTTACCGCAAGTACCAACAAGGTTTGGGGTGGAATTACCGCTACGGACGCCTTGGCAACAACCCGTCACTACCAAGGAATTGGTCTGGTGAGCGGTTTGAATCTTGCTGCGGCCGATGTAAACCTGAGTTCTTTGGTCAATGCAACCGATGCCTTGATGATCATCAACCGCTACAACGGAAGCCGTAACAATTTCCCTGCGGGGGATTGGAATTTCGAGTCCAAGAATTACACCTTGAATCTCAGCCAAATCAGCACAGATCTTTTTGGTATCTGTATTGGTGACGTTAACAATTCCTATTCCCCTGCAGCGGGTCGTCAATTCATCGGCCTTAACCTGGCTGAGGGTGGTGTTCAATCCCTTAGCGATGAAAATTGGATGGATGTACGCGTTGATCGTGCTTTGGAAATGGGTGCCTTGTCATTGGCGCTGGATATCCCAAGCGGTGTTCGTGTGGAGCAAGTGGTTTCCAACCTGGAGGGCGGTCGCTTTGACTACAATGTTCACAACGGCCAGTTGCGTCTTACATGGTTTGATGTGGCCGGTGTGAAGCTGGTAGCAGGTCAATCTCTGTTCCGTATGCGCATAGCATCGGATCGCTCTGTCGCTGTAAGCGATTGGACTGTTGCGGAAGGTTCGGAGATTGCTGACCCAATGGCCCAAATCATGGATATGGTGGGTCTGCGTATGCCTTCGCTTCGTGGGCTTCAGGCTGATCTGGTGGCCTCTATTTATCCTAACCCAACCCAAGGTATGAGTTCCGTTCGTTTGAACCTGCCTGCGGCTGGGGAGCTTAAACTGCGCTTGGTGGACGTTTTGGGCAAGGTGGTGATGAGCCAAACGGTTACAAGCCAGGCCTTGAATACCGAATTGCCGGTGGATATGAGCTCTTTGGCGGCTGGCCGTTATGAGCTTCAAATTGAGCTGAATGCCGGTGGACGCAATTACCGCACCCACCTCCCAGTTCAACGCAGGGATTAATCAGCTGAACCGAGAGCATCGGGGTTTTCCCCGAATGTTGCACAAAGCCACCCGAAAGGGTGGCTTTGTGCGTTTATAGTCATAAATTTGGGTATGCGGAAACTTTGGTTTGCTTTGCTGGCATTTGGTTTGCTGGGGGCATCCTGCCACCGAAAATGCCCAGCCTATACTCAACAGGATGGAACAAACAATGGTAAGGCAGTTTCTTTGGCCCAAGGGGCAAGGGTATAGAGTGCTAATGGTCAGGCTGTTATGCCGCGGGTTTTTGGGTATGGCATGGTGCCTGGGGCTTACAGGGATTGTCATGGCTCAGAGTACAGAATTTTACGGGAATTTTGACTGGGAACAGCGAAACTCCGGCGCATTGCCGACTTTTTATACAGCGTATAGTCTTGGAGGCGGATTGCACACGGCGGGTTGGTGGATAGGCGGCAAGAGCATTCAAAACAGAACCTTTGCGACAGAATCCCATTGGGAGGCCTCCTTGTTCCGTTGGAAACACCCCCGTGCTTTCAAGACACAGGCTAACCAGGAGGATCCAAGCAGTACCTACATCCCCGGCTTGCTTAACGAGACCTTTACCCTGAATTTTGGCTGGGGAACATCCTATCTGTGGATGGAAAAGGGCATTAACCATGGCTTGGAATTGAGGGGAACCTGGTCCGGTGGCCTGGCTATGGGGATGTTCAAACCCGTTTATTTGCAAATCAGGTATCCCAACGAAGACCCGAACACCTCCAAGGATCAGCCGTTCATTGAAAAGGCTGAAGCCTACAATCCGGAAAAACATAGTTCATCGAATATTAATCGGGTTTCTCCTTGGTACAAGGGATTGGATACGATTCGGCTGGTTCCGGGGCTTTACATAAAAGGAGGTTTATCAGCCGAATGGGGAAAGCATAGCCGCTCCCCGCAATGGGTAGAATTGGGAGTGATGGCGGGGCTATTCCCAAAGCCTTTGCCGATGATGGCGTGGGTGGAGAATAAGCCTTATTTGGTCAGCCTTTATTTGTCCTACCAACTGGGCCGTCGAAAATAAATCTGCAAGGATTCCTTGGTCTTTAGGTACCCTCGGGGGCCGCGGATAGGCTGTACTTTTGTGAGCATGACGCACGAAGAAAATCCAATTGTTATAGAGCCTTCCAAGGCTACTGTAGCGATGGACCTACCTCGAAAGCCATCGTGGTTGAGGGTCAAATTGCCAACCGGTCCGGAGTACCGAAAGGTGAGAGGACTGGTAGATCAGTACAAGTTGCACACCATTTGCGAAAGTGGGAATTGTCCAAATATGGGGGAATGTTGGGGGGCGGGTACAGCGACTTTCATGATCCTTGGCAATGTGTGTACAAGGGCATGTTCCTTCTGTGCCGTTGCCACGGGTAGGCCAGGCTTCCTGGATTTGGAAGAACCTTATCGGGTGGCGGAAGCTATCCGTCGTATGGGGGTTCAGCATGCAGTGATCACTTCGGTGAATCGTGATGAATTGCCGGATAGAGGGGCAGGGGTCTGGGCGGCTACTGTTCGGGAACTGAGAAGGCAGTCGCCGGCAACGACCATAGAGACTTTGATTCCGGATGTCAAGGGGAATTGGCAAGCCTTGGACACCATCCTGGCTCAGCGTCCAGAAGTGGTATCGCATAATATGGAGACAGTGGTCCGCCTCTACCGTCAGGTTAGGCCCCAGGCTCGGTACGAGCGTAGCTTGGAACAATTGGCCCGTATTAAAGCTGCGGGTTTACGGACCAAGACCGGATTTATGGTGGGCTTGGGGGAGACCCCTGACGAGGTACATCAAATCTTGGCCGACCTTATGCAATGCGGGGTGGATGTGGTGACCATTGGTCAGTATCTGCAGCCCACCAAATTGCATTTGCCCGTGCACGAATTCATCACCCCGGAACGCTTTAAGGAATACGCTGCGATGGGTATGGAAATGGGTTTTGACTGGGTGGAATCAGGACCTTTGGTGCGTTCCTCCTATCATGCCGAACGGCATATTTATCCGCGCAATGGAGGAATTTCTGCCGAGCGTCGCAGCAGTAAGCCGGTGTCCTTACCTGTCTTGTGACGGTAACATTATTTTTGACAGTTAATGGACAAAGTCATGAATACCGAAAAAATACAGCGCTCGACCCATCTTGATTTGAAAGACTGGATTCAGGCCTGGGCAGGACATTTTGGTCATAAAAAACCTCTGCAGCAGGAGCTTATACGTATTGCCTGGGAGCAATGCGCGGGTCCTTTAATGGCCTCTCAAACGACGGCCCTGAAATGGGATGGAGGCCAAGTGCTTTACCTGCGCTTGGCATCTTCTGCTGCGGCGCAGGAATTGCGCTTGAAGCAGCATGAATGGCTCAAAGCTATGGCCACTGTTTTGAAAGAAATTCAAATCAAAGAAATCCGAATGTTTTAAACATTAAATTATCACAAAGAATATGAGCGTGTTGGTTTTGGTGAGGCATGGGCAGTCGAAATGGAACCTGGAAAATCGTTTCACAGGATGGGTGGATGTGGACTTGACAGAGAAAGGCGAAGATGAAGCGCGCTCGGCGGGTCATCGGTTGATAGGGATGCATTTTGATCAAGCATTCTGTTCGGTGTTATCCAGGGCCAGGCGAACCTTGGATTTCATTCTAGCGGAAATCGTCCAAAGCGATTGCCCGATCACATGTGATGCCGCTTTGAACGAAAGAATGTACGGGGATTTGCAGGGTCTGAACAAAGATGAAACGGTGGAACGGTTCGGTGCAGAACAGGTTCATCAATGGAGACGGAGTTACGATATCTCTCCTCCGGGTGGCGAAAGCCTCCAAGACACGGCCGAGCGAGTAATTCCTTATTTCGAGGCCTATATCGCCCCGTTGTTACGGGACGGACGTAATGTATTGGTGGTTGCTCATGGGAATTCGTTAAGAGCTTTGGTTATGGCCTTGGAGGGATTAAGTCCGGAACAGATTCTTCAATTCGAGCTCCCTACCGGTACACCCAGGGTTTACCGCTTGGGTGAAAATCTCAGCGTTTTGTCCGCAGAAATGATTTGAGCCATCCAACAAACCGCACTAAATTGCAGGCATGAAAACAAATTATGGATCGGACCGTGAAGCGGTGGACGGATTGAGCGCGTTGTATCGCGAATTTTCAGTGGAGACCGCGAAAGTTGTCGTGGGTCAAACGCAAGCAGTTCGGTCGGTATGGATGGCCTTGTTGGCCAACGGACATTGTTTTCTAGTGGGGGTCCCGGGTCTTGCGAAGACCACTTTGGTCCAGACCATTAGTTCGGTCTTGGATTTGAGTTTTAATCGGATACAGTTCACGCCGGATTTAATGCCAGGGGATATCACCGGTTCAGAGATTTTGGATCAAAATCGAGCTTTCAAATTCATTCCCGGTCCACTTTTTGCCAACATGGTGTTAGCAGACGAAATCAACCGTACCCCACCCAAAACGCAATCCGCTTTGCTGGAGGCTATGCAAGAAAGACAACTCACGGTCGGCGGGCAGACCCATCGTCTTTCCTTGCCGTTCTTTGTTTTGGCAACTCAGAACCCTATTGAGCAGGAAGGCACTTACCCTTTGCCGGAGGCTCAGTTGGACCGCTTTATGTTCCAGATTCGCATGGAGTATCCAAGCTTGTCCGAAGAGATTCAAGTGGTTCGTCAAACCACCTCCTCCATCCCTGCTGTACCTAACAAGGTCATGGACGGGCAGACTTTGTTGTTTTTTCAACAATTAATTCGCCGAATGCCCGTTACAGACCATGTGCTGGAATATGCAGTCCAATTGGCCGCCTCGACCCGACCTGGCTCGGAACAAGCCCGCGATTTCACCAAGGATTTGGTGCAATGGGGGGCTGGACCCCGTGCGTCCCAATACCTCGTGCTGGGAGCCAAATGCCATGCAGCCACCCACGGGAAGTACAGCCCGGACATTGAAGACGTAAAGGCAGTCGCCCTCGAGGTCCTCGCTCATCGCATGGTTTTGAATTATAAAGCCGAAGCCCAGGGCCTCAAAGCCGATGATCTTATTACACGTCTGGTTTAAGGGCCGTATTTAGCCGTGAATCAACGATTTTGAATTTGGCACGAAATTTGATGTATCAATACCAAAAACTCTAAATCAATCCCTATGTACATTGTCCTTATGCTGGGTATCATGCTGGCCAGCTGGCTGGTTGGTGCTCGTTTCAAGAATCGCTTCAAATTGTATGCCGCCACGCCGCTATATTCCGGATTGACCGGCGAAGAAGTGGCAAGGCGTATGTTGTCCGAACATAATATCAGCAATGTTCAGGTCATTTCCACCCAGGGTCAACTGACCGACCACTATGACCCTACCAAAAGAACGGTCAACCTCAGTCATGAGGTCTTTTACGGTCGTTCAGTGGCCGCTGCGGCCGTTGCTGCCCACGAAGTAGGCCATGCGGTGCAGCATGCTAGCGCTTATTCCTGGTTGCAATTCCGCTCGGCAATGGTGCCGGCACTGAGCGTGGCCAGCCGCTTTATGCCCTGGATTCTCTTGGTCGGC
>VHAW01000104.1 GCA_016872225.1 Sphingomonadales bacterium
CCGAATGGGTGCAGGGCCCCGCTGCCTTTAGGGCGGGGTATCAATGGTCATCCACACCGTTTGTGGATGGCTTGGTGGAACGACTATGGAATCAATCGCGGAGACAGTTTACAGTGGGCGCTGGACGAAAAATGGGCTCTATGACCTTGGATGTTGCGGTCTATTGGACGGAGACTTCGGCCTCGGAGCAGATTTACCCCATGTCGGCCCCTGATCTTGGGCCGGTGTTGCGAAGTACCCGAACAGGGTTTGGGTTGATGTGCGGGGTCTATTATCGCCTTTGAAGCGGGGCTCGCAAGGCCTATTTTTGCAAATAAATTGAAACGGATCAAATCCGGGATCATTCATTTTTTTGTTCCTGATTTTTTCGAAATCTTTGCAAAGCTGTATCCAACCCCTTGATTTCAAATTAGCCCCATGAACATATTGGTTTGCCTTAGCCAGGTCCCGGATACCACCACCAAGATTTCTTTTACGGCCGATAACAAGGAACTTAACAAAGCAGGAGTTCAGTTCATTATCAACCCGTACGATGAGCTTGCCTTGACCAAGGCCTTGGAGCTGAACGAGGGAGGGGGTGGCGGTACGGTCGTCGTGGTGCATGTGGGTGGTGCAGATGCTGAACCTGTGTTACGGAAGGCTTTGGCAATAGGTGCTGATCAGGCCGTTCGTATCAATGCCGTGCCGATGGATGCCCGGCAGGTGGCTGGAGAAATTGCGCATTATGTTCGCAGCGCTTCGTTTGATCTTGTGCTGGCAGGACGGGAATCCATTGATTACAACGGCGGATTGGTGGGCGGTATGCTCGCCGAGTACTTGGATTGGCCTTTGGTGAATGTGGCCACTGCTATCGAGGGTGGGGCAGGAGGCAGCATGGTGGTGTGCAGGGATATGGATGGGGGCCGTGAAAAATTGGAGGTCAATCTGCCTGCGGTAATCACCTGCCAAAAGGAACTGACCGAGCCACGAATCCCCAACATGAGGGGCATCATGGCGGCCCGTACCAAGCCGCTTCAAGTCCTTTCTCCTCAGGGCGTTGCTGCCGACATGCAGCTGCTGGAACACGCCCTCCCTCCAAGCCGGCAGGCTTGTAAATTTTTCGAGATTCACCAAATGGATGAATTGGTCGAAGCCCTGCATCAGCAGGCCAAAGTATTGTAAGGTCAAATTGAACGATATATTGTTATGAAAATTTTGGTCTATGCTGAACAGCAGGATGGTCATCTCAAAAAGAGTGCTGTGGAAGCGGTTTCTTTTGCAAAGCAGAGCTTTGAATCTCTTGGAAATATAAACATTACGGTCTTGCTCGGCGGACAGGTGAACCAACAAGCTGCGGCTGATCTTGGTAAATACGGGGCAAACTCAGTGTGGATGCCTGCGCAGTCTACTTTGAATGCCTTCGAGGTGCACCTACATTCGGCTGCGATTCAACAAGCTTTGGTGGAAACCGAGGCGGAGGTTCTTGTGATGGCTCATACCTATTGCGGTAAATCCCTTGCGCCTCGTTTATCGGTTGCTTGGGATGCGGCATTGGCTGCTGGCGTCAATGGTCCGCCGGAATGTGCTGCCGACGGTTCGTGGAAGGTGCAACGCACCGTCTATTCCAATAAGGGCATTGCGACTTATTCCGTATGGGGTGCTCGGCGGATTTTGACCTTCACTCCCAATGCACTCAAGCCGTCGGATGGTGCATCACCTTGTGCGGTGACGGCTTGGAATGTATCGCTTGATTCGGTTTCGGCCAGGACTCGCAATTTGGAGCTGCAGAAGGTTCAGGGTAAGATCCCTTTGACCGAAGCTGAAAGAGTAATCTCCGGTGGTCGAGGACTCAAAGGCCCTGAGCATTGGCACCTTATCGAGGATTTGGCAGAAGCGTGTGATGCGGCAACGGCTTGTTCTAAACCGGTTTCGGATATGCATTGGCGTTCCCATGATGAGCATGTGGGTCAAACCGGCATTACCATTAAGCCTGACCTATACATCGCGGTCGGGATATCTGGTGCCATTCAGCATCTTGCAGGGGTTAGTAGCTCCAAAACCATCGTGGCTATCAATACCGATCAGGATGCGCCTTTCTTCAAGGTTGCCGATTACGGTGTGGTCGGGGATGCTTTTGAGGTACTCCCCCAATTAACCCAAGCTATTCGCCGATTGCGAAAGGGTTAAGACTTCGTATATTCGGATATGAAAAAGCTGGAGTTGGAATTGTTGGCTTTGTCCGAGAGTAACGCCTCCATCCATTCCTATGCGGTTGTTTTGGGAGAGAAGAAAGGCAAGCGTAAATTGCCCATTATCATTGGTTCTTTCGAAGCCCAGGCCATTGCCATAGAGCTTGAGAAAATGAAACCCGCCAGACCTTTAACACATGATTTGTTTGTGAGCCTTGCCAGGACCTTTGGGGTTGAGCTCAAGGAGGTATTGATCACGGATTTGAAGGAAGGAGTATATTTTGCAAACTTGGTTTGGGTAAGGCCGGAAGAACCCGGCAAGCAATGGGTTCAGGATGCCAGAACCAGCGATGCCCTTGCTCTGGCCGTAAGGTTTGCTTGCCCCATCTATACGGTCGAGACTGTCCTCTCGAAAGGGGGTATAGAACCGGAACAGTGGGACGCTGCTTTTGAACCAAATTCCTCGACATCTTCAGTGCCTGAACAGATGGATTTATCCGGTGTAGATAAAGCTGAGAAAGGGACGGGCAATCGTCTTTCGATTAAAGCCTTGGAGCAGGAACTTCAAGATGCCCTAAGACAAGAGAATTACGAGAAGGCCGCACGAATCCGCGATAAAATCGAACAACGTCGGCGGGATCGAGGCGGAGAATGACCGCATTAATCAAATAACTATCCCAAATAACTAAAAGATGGCTGACTCTTACCGTGGTATTTTGGGTATGCTTTTCCTCATAGGAATCCTATGGTTAATGTCGGAAAACCGTAAGGCAATTCGATGGAAAACAGTAGGTATGGCCTTGGTTCTTCAGGTCTTGCTGGCCTTAATGGTGCACAAGGTTGCGTGGTTTCGCCAAATCTTTGAGTGGGTATCGGGATTTTTTGTGGTAGTGCTTGGTTTTACCAAAGCGGGATCGGTATTCCTGTTCGGATCGCTGGTGGAGCGGGTGGATAGTTTTGGTTTCATATTTGTATTTCAAGTCCTTCCTAACATTATATTTTTTGCAGCGCTAAGCTCCCTTTTCTATTACCTTGGTTTGTTGCAGAAAATCGTTTGGGTTTTTGCATGGGTGATGCGCCGTGGAATGCGTTTGTCCGGCGCCGAGAGTTTATCGGCCTCGGCCAATATATTTTTGGGGCAGACTGAAGCCCCCTTGCTGGTAAGACCCTATATCGAGGGTATGACCCGCTCTGAATTGTTGGCGTTGATGGTCGGTGGGATGGCGACTATTGCAGGATCTGTGTTGGCTGCCTATGTGGGCTTTTTGGGGGGCACGGATCCTGAGCAGCAGCGGATGTTCGCGACGCATTTGCTTTGCGCTTCGATGATGGCTGCACCCGCCGGTATTCTAGCGGCCAAGATGCTCATTCCGGAAACAGGACAAATCAACGAAAAATTGGAATTGAACAGCGAGCAGTCGGGCAGTAATGTCCTGGAGGCGATTGCCAACGGAACCACGGACGGACTCAAGTTGGCAGTGAATGTGGGAGCTATGCTTTTGGTTTTCACCGCTTTGATGGCGATGGCCAATTATATCTTGCAATTCGGAATAGGGGAATGGACCGGCCTGAACGAAAGGATCGCGGCTTCCACAGGGGGAAGGCAAACGGCATTGACTATGCAGTATTTGATGGGGACGGCCTTTGCGCCTTTGGCATGGTTATTGGGTATCGCTTCTTCAGACATTTTGCTTATTGGACAACTGTTGGGGGAGAAAAGTATAATGAATGAATTTTTTGCTTACACAACCTTGACTCAATTTAAGTTAAGTGGCGTGCTTCAGGATCCTCGTTCGGTGATCATCGCCACCTACGCGCTTTGTGGTTTCGCAAATTTTGCTTCGATCGGCATTCAGATCGGAGGGATTGGCGCCCTGGCTCCGGGGCGCAGAGCCTTGCTTTCTCAATTGGGCCTCAAGGCTTTGTTGGGAGGAACGGTGGCCTCGTTGCTCAATGCCGCCTTGGCGGGAATGCTTGTTTAAACTTCTCAACAGAACTCTGAGTTCTTTGGTCGGTCTTTGGACAGATTATTAAAATAGGCACTTTTACTTAAGTTATTTTGGGATGTTGTATATAAATGGAAAAGTTATGGAGAATATTATTCGGACTTGTTTTGTTATAGGGCTGATTTCCTTGGGCGGTGGTTTGCATGCCCAGGATGGGGCAGGTCAATTCCTTGGATCTCCTGTTTCTGTCCGTGAAATCGGGCTTCCCAAAGAAATTCCGGCGCGCATGGATTTTCATGTAGTGGTGAATGCGCCGTACAGCGTGCAGATTCAAGATCGTTTGCGGGAGGAGGATCCATCTTCTAAGGAGCCAGCGCCACATTGGCAGGGATTGGAGGCGGATATGGTAAGGACTTTTGTACGCTGGATGCAACGTGATAAACAGATTCGCCTGGACTTTGATCCGATCTTTCATCGCGATACTGCCTCGCTTCGTGCGGCGATGCTGGCAGATCCTTCGCAGTCCGCTGGGGTATTGGTCGGGGATGGGGGTTTGGAGCCCCTTAAGGATAGTGCATGGCTCCCTTCCTTGCCTTGGTTGCGGTCCGGAGTAGTCCTGCTCGCGCCTTTCTCTGATCGGACGGCATGGGGTAATTGGAAAGCCATGACCCAAGGCTTGGATGATCGAAATTTGGTCTTGCATCAATCGCCTATGACGGCAGCCTGGGAAAAGGAGTGGAACAAGATGATTTCTTCACGATGTCGAACTGATAGGGTTTCGGACGAGTCCATGTTATGGAAAGCCCTTGGTAAGAAAAGCGGAATAACTTACGCCATCATGGATGCGGGAACGGCATCCGCTTTTTTGAGGCAGGGAGATTTCTCGGGTTGGCGGGTACGAATTCCTGGGGGTTCCTCTCCATCTGTACGGTATTTGGTTTTCCCTAGAGGTTCGCTGCTAAGGATGTATTGGGAAGAGTTCTTGTTCAGCGGTTGGGGTTGGCTGAACTCCCAAGAATTTCAGGCCTTGATGGATAAGCACCTTCATGCCGGTGCCCACTCCGTTATAAAACCCTATCCAGGACAATAGAGGGCAAGGTCTATTTTGATTAGATTTTGTGAAAGCACTTGATTTGGCAACTCGTAAAGGCTGTTCAATTATATGAGAATTTTGGAATAAATTTGAAAAAAAAATGAGAATTTTGGAATAAATTTGAAAAAAAAATGAGAATTTTGGAATAAATTTGAAAAAAAAATGGGAATTTTGGAATAAATTTGAAAACCTTAATTAAAAACTTTATATGAAAAACCTCATTCAATCGCTTCTCCTATTAGGGTCTTTGGTGACCTTGTTGGCTTTGTCTTCTTGCAAAAAAGACGAGCCCACTCCGATCAATGGATTAACCATTGGATCCCAGAAATATCCATTCAGCAAAGGATGGATGATTCCTATTGATACAGGCTATGTTTACGTAATTCTGGCGTCCAATACCGTTTCCGATAGTTTTACGGGCACAGGTAATTTGTTGTTTGGTAGTTTTGCTGTGGCGGCAAACTCTACAACCTTGAATACGGGAATTTATGCTCTCAATGACAACGGAGATCCGATGACCTGCGACGGTTTATCTTTTTGGTTGAATGCCGATGTCAACTACGCCGAACCTA
>VHAW01000105.1 GCA_016872225.1 Sphingomonadales bacterium
CTCTAATCCACCCTATACGGCGACCACCCGTCGCCAATTCAGGGCCGCTTGGTTCAATTTGACACCGGTGGCTTTCACTGGCGTGATGTTCAATCTGAGGTTTGTGGTAATAGCCCCGGGAAATACCGCCATCATTTGGGATACTGCAACTCCAGGTAATTGCGAGTTTGCGGATGAACTTGCAGACGTTATTCCGAACACGCCATTTTGTAATGGCGGTATAAATTGCCAATAAAGGTTAGCGATAAGCTTTAGAAGCAGGTATTCTTCAAAACCGCCTCCGCAAGGGGGCGGTTTTTGTTTTAGGGGGGGCTATGGAGCGGGCGGGCTGATAAAGTCGTTTTAATGTAGAATGGCGCAAGGGCAGTCAAAAGATGTATATTTGCAGGAGAATTGGAGGGGGCGTAAGCCCCCTTTTCTTTTGTCCAAATTTTGAAATCAGGCACCAACGATATTTTCCAAACAGGAATGTCACCCAAGACACAAGCTACAGGCAAATCAAGGGCTATAGGCCGGATTCTGGATGTGGAAGAGGTCGTTATGTCTCAAATTCCGGAATTACTAGCTGATTTGAAAAGCCAAGTAGCCGGGCATATCGAACTCGCTCTGAAGGGGACGGCGCATTTTGTCGTAGGGATACAATGGTCTCCCGATTCTCGAAGGCTTTCGGTTAAGGTTGATGGTGACAAGGGCGTCAATATTGATGCATGTGCAACCCTTAATCGCTCTTTGGGTAAATTGATTGATGAACATGGATGGCAAGGCTCGGTGGTTATTGAGGTTGGTTCACCAGGGGCTGAAGCGCCGTTGGTGATGGTGAGGCAGTACCCACAGCACGTTGGCCGTCTAATGAAGATTTTCCTGTTCGATGGGTCTGTGCTGATGGGTTCCTTGCTTAGGGTAGAGGGTTCTGGCGTGGCGTTGATGAGTCAGGATGGTCTTGAAACCAAATTGAATTTTAATGAATTTAAAGAAGCAAAAGTTGTTATTGTTTAAAAATTCTTTGTATAAATCATCATAACCAATATAACCTTTCTTTTGTTATCTATGGAGTATTTCTTTTGACAAGTAATTTTTTTGTTTTTTAAAAATATTTTTATTCAATCATTATGGCTGTTAAAACCAAACCACAACCCGTCAATCAAAACCAAATTCTAATTAGCTCCTTCTCTGAATTTAAAGAGTTTAGGAATATTGATCGAGCAACCATGATGCGTATTATGGAAGATGTTTTTCGCAGCATGGTGAAACGTAAATTTGGAACCGACGAAAACTTTGATATCATTTTGAATACCGAAAAAGGGGACCTGGAAATTTGGAGGAATCGAGAAATTATAGAAAACGATTCAGAAGAATTGGGTATGCCGGACAAAATTTCCCTGGAAGAAGCCCAATTAATTGAGCCTGATTTTGAGGTAGGGGAAGAGGTATCAGATGAGATTAAATTGGAAGATTTTGGACGCCGAGCCGTTCTCGCCGCAAGGCAAACCTTGGTTCAGCGTATATTGGAATTGGAGAAAGATAATATTTACAAAAAATATAAAGACCGCGTTGGGGATATTATTACCGGTGAGGTTTATCAAATTTGGAAGAAGGAGATTCTAGTATTGGATGATGAAGGAAATGAATTAATTTTACCTAAGAGTGAACAGATACCGGCTGATTTTTACAAGAAAGGTGATGCGCTCAAGGCGGTTATTCTCCGCGTGGAAATGCAGAATATCACCCCAAGAATTATCATTTCGAGGACGGATGCAGCATTCCTGGCAAGGTTAATGGAAATGGAGGTACCGGAGATCTTTGACGGTTTGATCACAATCAAAAGTATTGTTAGGGAGCCCGGTGAAAGAGCAAAAGTTGCCGTTGAAAGTTATGATGATCGAATCGATCCGGTGGGAGCGTGCGTGGGTATGAAGGGTTCGAGAATCCATAGCATTGTAAGGGAACTCCGCAATGAAAGCATTGATGTGATAAACTACACCAATAATTTGGAGCTGTTTATCCAACGTGCGATGAGCCCAGCGCGAGTGGTGAACTTAGAGATCAACAAAGAGACCATGAAGGTCAATGTATTTCTTAAACCCGATCAGGTTTCCTTGGCTATCGGAAAAGGAGGTCATAACATTCGCTTGGCTGCCAAACTGACGGGTTATGAAATTGATGTCTTTCGGGATGTGCAGGAGGACGATTCGGATGTGGATTTGGACGAGTTTGCAGATGAAATTGATGGCTGGGTTATTGATGAGCTTAAGGCTTTGGGTTGTGATACTGCGAAATCGGTTATCAAAATCGGATTGGAAGAATTGGTTCGACGGACTGAACTGGAAGAAGAAACAGCCGCACAGGTTTTAGCAATTTTAAGATCCGAATTTGAATAACCCCCTTAAATTATTGCTATTACACCCCACTCCTTTTAACAAGCCCTCCATAGAATGTCCGAAGGAACTATCAGAGTCAAAAAAGCCGCAACAGAGTTCAACATCAGTGTTCAACACTTGGTGGAGCATTTGGCATCCAAAGGATTCAGCGTAGAATCGAATCCGAATGCAAAGATTACAGACGAAATGTATCAGACGCTTCTGAGGGATTTCGGTCAGGACAAAAAAATCAAAGAGCAGGCTGCCCAAATTCATATCGGTAAAGCGGGCAAAGAGGATTTGGTGCTTGACCAAAAATCCGTTAGTCAATCTCCTAAATCCCGGACTGAACAGAAAGAGGTCCTCATTAAAGGGATGGGAACAAGCAGCTCGACCAAAGCCCCCAAAAAATCGGAACTTGAACCAAATAAGTCAGCAAAGACTGATGTCGCCAGGTCGGTCTTAGGCAAGAGTGCTGATCAGAAGCCCCCAACGGACTCCGTCTCCAGACATAAAGTCGTTGGTAAAATTGATTTGTCAAGCGAGGCAACCAAAGCCCCCAAAAAATCAAAGAAAAAAAGTGAGGCTTCGGAGGAAGAAGTTGCTCCGATCCACGAAACCACTTTAGACCATCAGTCCGAGCGAGAGGGTACGGAATTATCAGCGATTGACCCCGGAGGGCAAAAACCCAAAACCTCTACCAAAGGCAAGAAGGTTTCCGGGGCGGACATCGCGCTTTCGCCGGATGTTAAAACCGACGGGGATACCATAGAAACCCCGGAAGATTTGGTTCGTGCTGTGGCTGATCGTTTACAGGGAACGACAGTTTTGGGAAAAATTGATGTAAGTCAATTTCAGAAACGCAAGCCGGTTGCGTCTTCCGCTACAGACCAGGTGGGCAAACGTAAGCGTAAAAGAGTTGACGGAAGTATCCCGGAACCAGGAACTTCGCCAGACCTTAATCAGAGACCTAGTGTAAGTGGAGTTGGATCAGTTTCAGCCCGCCCACCACGTGGTCGTGCTGGTGATCAAGCAGGTCGTCGTGGTACCCCAGGAGTAGGTTCAGGCCCTAAAATTGAACCCACCGAAAAGGAAATTCAAGATCAAATTAAGGCAACCCTCGCTCGCCTACAGGGCGGCAAGGGCACAGGAAGCCGTGCTAAATTCAAAAAGCAACTCAGGCGACTTGAAGGCGAGGAGGCCTCCAATACAGAATTAACGCAACAAATTTTAGAAGGCAAAACCAAACTTCAACTGACGGAGTTTATCACGACAGGTGAATTAGCAGGATTAATGGATGTGCCTGTTGGTGAAGTTATTATGAAATGCTTTGCCTTAGGCGTGGTGGTGACCATCAATCAACGATTGGACGCAGAAACTATTGTTATCGTGGCTGATGAATTTGGGTTTGATGTTAGCTTTATTTCGGCAGCTGAAGATGAGCCGATGTTGGAGGAGCCTAGCGATCCAAACAAAATGAAACCCAGGGCGCCGATCGTCACTATTATGGGCCACGTGGACCATGGTAAGACCTCGCTCTTGGATTATATCCGCAAAGCCAATGTAATTGCCGGGGAGGCAGGGGGAATTACCCAGCACATTGGGGCTTATGAGGTGGCATTACCGGATGGCAAGCACATTACCTTCCTTGATACTCCGGGCCACGAAGCCTTTACAGCGATGCGTGCAAGAGGGGCTAAGGTCACGGATATTGTAGTTATTGTCATTGCCGCTGATGATCAGGTGATGCCACAAACGAAAGAAGCTATTAGTCATGCTCAGGCTGCAGGGGTACCCATGATTTTTGCCGTTAACAAAATAGATCGTCCCGAAGCCAATGCCGAAAAAATCCGCGAGCAATTGTCGGCTATGAATATTTTAGTCGAAAGCTGGGGAGGCAAATACCAGGATCAGGAAATTTCAGCTAAAAAAGGTTTGAATATAGATTTGTTGCTGGAGAAAATTTTGTTGGAAGCGGAAGTTTTGGAATTGACCGCCGATCCCAACAAGAGGGCTGTAGGCACAGTCATTGAGGCCTCCTTGGACAAAGGACGCGGTGTTGTTGCTACTATTTTAATAGAATCCGGGACATTGCGCACAGGCGATCCAATTTTAGCAGGGGCTCATTTTGGTCGCGTAAAAGTGCTTCAAAATGAGAGAGGACAGAAGATAAACCAAGTTGGTCCTGCACAACCGGTTCAGGTTCTTGGTTTTGGAACAGCACCAACTTCCGGGGAGCGATTCTATGTAACTGAAAGCGAATCCGCGGCAAGAGAAATTGGTACGAAGCGTCAACAACTCATGCGCGAGCAAGGAATGCGAACCCGCAAACACATTACCCTGGACGAGATAGGACGCCGTTTAGCCATTGGAAATTTTAAAGAGTTGAACTTGATTGTGAAAGGCGATGTGGACGGTTCAGTGGAAGCGTTAAGTGATTCTTTATTGCAGCTGTCTACCAAGCAGATACAGGTGAATGTTATCCATAAAGGCGTGGGTCAAATTACCGAAACCGACGTGATGCTGGCTTCTGCTTCGGATGCTATTATTGTGGGATTTCAAGTGCGTCCCCTTGCTTTGGTGCGACGCCTTGCCGAGCAGGAAGAAATTGATATCCGGACTTATTCCATTATTTACGATGCGATCAATGAAATAAAAAGTGCGATGGAAGGAATGCTTGCCCCCACGGTCGAAGAAAAAGTGATGGGCAACGTGGAAATTCGCGAAATCTTCAAGATTTCAAAAGTGGGCACAGTTGCTGGTTGCATGGTTTTGGATGGTAAAATCAATCGCAACAATAAAGTTCGTGTGTTGCGCGATGGGGTCGTCATCTATACCGGCGAATTGGCATCGCTCAAGCGCTTCAAAGAAGATGTCAAAGAGGTCGCTACGGGGTATGAATGCGGACTTAATATTCAGAATTTCAATGATATCAAGGTTGGGGATTTAATAGAAGGGTATGATCGCATGGAAGTTAAGACCAAATTGTAATGGTCATGCCGGAACCCGCTTGTTGGGTTGAAACCGGAGCTGCATTGTTGGGTATTTGGGGGGTTTGGGATCTGGGTAACGGAAAGAGGCGGGGCTATATAAGTGGTTTTGTGAGTACCACAATCTATATTATCCTTTGCTCAGCGAATGGAATTTATGCCGACGCTATTATCAACGCATGGTATTCGATCATGGGCGTGGTGGGATGGTTCGCTTGGAAAAATAGGCAGCGAAGCAGTGAAGGAATACCGATTCAAGCAATGACCTATCAAGGCTTGAGCTTGGGTTTAGGATTGGGCGTTTTAGCTTGGCTTTTGTTTTGGTTTTTGTTG
>VHAW01000106.1 GCA_016872225.1 Sphingomonadales bacterium
AGAAAATTACGACCAAAATCAGGGAAAAAATCCCCTGATAACAATAAAAAATTGAGACGAACTAAAAAATCTTATTCCGAAGCTGGCGCAGCCTCAGAAGCCACGCCACCTTCGGTTGAGTGGCGATGGTCGGAACGGCCGCCGCGATCAGGCCGATCGCTTCGTTCAGGATGTGGACTCCGATCACCCCCCCGGTCTGGGCGAGGACCGCGGTCTCCGCGCTCATGACGGTCTCCGCGCTCATGACGGTCTCCGCGCTCATGGCGGTCTCCGCGCTCTGGACGAGGAGCACGCTCCGGCATCCCTTCGGGGCGAGGCAATAAGGCCTTGGCCGATAACCTGAATTTGCCGGTCTTGGGATCCACTTCGACAAGCTTAACCTGCAATTCCTGACCTTCGGTGAAGACGCCATCCATGGTTTCAATGCGTTCCCAACGAATTTCGGAAATGTGCAAGAGACCGTCTTTGCCGGGCATAAATTCCACGAAGGCCCCAAAAGGCATAATGGACTTGACCTTACCATGATAAACAGCTCCAATTTCGGGCTTGGCGGCAATGCCTTTGATGCGGGCTACGGCCTTGTCCATTCCCGCTTTGTCCGCCGTATAGATCTGAATAATACCTTGTTCACCTTTTTCTTCGATGCTGATCGTGGAGCCGGTTTCACGCTGAATTTCTTGGATAATCTTGCCACCAGGGCCGATGACCGCACCAATAAATTCACGGTCAATCGTCAGTTGGGTAATGCGTGGGACATGAGGGCGATAGTCTTCGCGCGGTTGGGCCAAGGCCTTGCTCATCTCCCCCAAAATATGGGCACGACCCGCAGAGGCTTGTGAAAGGGCTTTCAACAAAACCTCGTACGGCAATCCGTCAATCTTGATATCCATTTGGCAACCCGTGATTCCGTGGGCCGTACCGGTTAATTTGAAATCCATATCCCCCAAATGGTCCTCGTCACCAAGGATATCCGACAAGACTTTGAATCGGTTACCGTCGGTAATCAAGCCCATTGCGATCCCGGATACAGGAGCTTTAATCTTTACCCCCGCATCCATCAAGGCCAAGGCCCCTGCACAAACCGTCGCCATCGAGGATGAGCCATTGGACTCTAGGATGTCCGAAACGATACGAATCGTGTAAGGACACTCTTCCTGCGGAGGAAGCACCTGTTTGAGAGAACGCATCGCAAGGTTTCCATGTCCTATTTCGCGACGACCCGGACCCCGGTTAGGACGAGTTTCACCGGTGGAGAAGGACGGGAAATTGTAATGCAAAAGAAAATTGTTGTATCCACTGATTACCGCTCCATCGATCATCTGCTCATCTTCCTTGGAGCCCAAAGTTACCGAAGTCAATGACTGGGTCTCGCCCCTGGTGAACAAAGCTGAGCCGTGAGTGGCCGGCAAAAATCCTGCTTCGCACCAAATGGGTCGTACTTCGTCCAAACGGCGGCCATCAAGTCGGCGCTCCTCGTCCAAAATCATGTTCCGCATCGCGCGGTACTCCACGTCGTGGAAGTACTTCTTGACCAGAAACTTATCGATCTCTGCGCCTTCTCCCAGCGATTCCACAAAGTCCTCGAGCACCTTGCGAAATCCTGCCGAACGCTCATGCTTGGGCGCCCCAGACTTGGCTACAGCGTAAACTTTGTCGTAACAAAAGATCTCCACAGCCTTTTGCAAGGATTCATCCGACCGCTCATGGCAATACGTCCTCGGGGTGACACCTACCTTGGATCTAAGATCCAACTGGGCCTGGCACTGCTCTTTGATCGCTCTGTGAGCGGTCAAAATCGCTTGCGCCAAATCCTCTTCGGAGCATTCTTTGGCTTCGCCCTCCACCATCATGACATTTTCCATGGTCGCTGCAACCATCAAATCCATATCGGCGGTTTCGAGCTGGGTCCGTGTTGGATTGATAACCAATTGACCGTCAACGCGCGCTATACGAACCTCTGAAATTGGCCCATGGAAAGGAACGTTCGAAACGGCAAGGGCTGCAGAGGCCGCAAGACCCGCCAAGGCATCCGGTAAGATCTCCGCATCCGAGCTGAAAAGGGTGATTTGAACTTGGGTATCGGCATGATAATCTTCTGGAAACAAAGGGCGTAATGCTCGGTCTATCAACCGACTGATGAGAATTTCATAATCTGATAAACGGCCTTCCCTGCGTTGAAAACTACCGGGTATTTTACCGGTGGACGCGAATTTCTCTTGGTAATCGACCGTAAGCGGCATAAAGTCTACGTCTTCTTTGGCTTCTTTGGCGGATACCACCGTGGCGAGCAGGCGGGTATCTCCCATGCTGAGCAGCACCGCGCCGTCAGCTTGACGAGCCATTAGACCGGTTTCCAGAGTGATCACCCTGCCGTCAGGCAGATGGATGGATTGTATGTGCGATTGTGATTTCATGAATGAATTTATTAATTGTTATAATTTAAATGATTGCTGATTTTCTTTATTTTGGTCAAAATTTTAAAATTGTTATGGGAATCCATCGGATAATTTCCAAACCCTCCTGGTAAAAATGCAACGGTTGAAACTCCGTCCGTATGCTCTTCAAGCTTCAACCACAAGGTTGAATACCGAAGCGAGAAGGGGTGAAAAAAGCGGCCTTAGGGCCGCCTAAAATCCAATTACCTACGAAGGTTCAGCTTCTCGACAATGGCCCTGTAACGAGCAATGTCAATTTGCTTGAGGTAATTCAATAAATCCCTACGCTTTCCAACCATTTTGACCAGGGAAAGCTGGGTCGAAAAGTCTTTTTTGTTTTTCTTGAGGTGTTCGGTCAGGTGAGCAATCCTGAAGGAGAACTGGGCAATTTGGCTTTCTGCCGTGCCGGAATCCTGAGCATTTTGGCCGTATTGGCTATAAATCTCTGCTCGTTGGGTTTTGTTTAAATACATTTTCCGCTGATTTGGGGCCGCTTATTCGGTTTACTTGATGGGTATAAACCGGGTTTGTGGGGAGCCGCTGTTAATAATTATTTTTTAAGACCGCGAAGATACGCCTTAAAACCCGTTTTTCCAAATTAATGACGCAAAAGGTCCATCAAGCGGGCTAAGGTTTCCCTGAGCTTGTGCCGCGGAACAATCAAGTCCAAGAACCCGCTCTCCAATACTGATTCGGCCGATTGAAAGCCCTCAGGCAGGTCTTTTTTGATGGTTTCTTTGATGACTCTGGGACCCGCAAAACCAATCAGGGCGCCAGGTTCTGCCAGGTTGAAATCTCCCAACATTGCAAAAGAAGCGGTTACCCCACCGGTGGTTGGGTCGGTCATTAGAGAGAAGTAAGGGATTCCTTCTTGGTCAGCGAGTGCCAATTTGGCCGAGGTTTTGGCCATTTGCATCAGCGAGTAGGCAGCTTCCATCATCCTTGCGCCACCGGAACGTGATATCACCACAACAGGGCACTTTATGGCTCTAGCTTTATCAACCGCCCGAGCAATTTTCTCTCCCATCACCGTGCCCATCGAACCGCCAATAAAATCAAAATCCATGCAAGCGACCACCAAATTATGGCCTTCGAGTTTTCCATGGGCCGAGCGAAGTGCATCCTTGAGACCAGTCTTGGCCTTGGCCTCTTTTAGACGATCAGCATAATCCTTGGTATCCAAAAAATTAAGTGAATTCAAAGAAATCAAATCCGTATCCAATTCTTGGTACTGCCCTTCATCAAACAACAACCCGAAATAACCCTCAGAACCCAAACGATGGTGGTAATCGCATTTGGGACAAACCGAAAGGTTATCGTGTAAGTCTTTGGTTAAAACCGAGGCTTTGCACGAAGGGCATTTGAACCAAATCCCATCGGGCACCTCCAGTTTTTCATTGGTGGAGGTTGTTACGCCAGCTGTTGACCTCTTGAACCAAGCCATATCAACTTTCTAGCAATTTGAATTATGCAATATCCACAGTGGCGTCGAGATATACATCCTGCACCTTATGGAGCAAATCAATCCCTTCCTTTATGGGACGTTGGAAAGCTTTCCGGCCCAAAATCAAACCAGAACCTCCTGCTCGCTTATTAATGACCGCTGTGGCAACTGCTTCGGTCAAATCATCCGCGCCCTTGGATTCACCACCGGAATTAATCAGACCGGCCCTGCCCATATACCCGTTGGCTACTTGATAACGGCACAAATCAATTGGATGATCCGTGGTCAATTGTTCGTAAACCAATTTATGAGTTTTGCCGTGTTTGGTAGCCAAATACCCTCCGTTGCTGGTGGGTAACTTCTGCTTGATAATATCTGCTTGAATGGTAACCCCCAGATGATTGGCCTGCGAGCTCAAATCGGTGGATGTATGGTAATCCACGCCGTCTATTTTGAAAGCGGAATTCCTAAGGTAACACCACAGAATGGTGACCATGCCAAGGGAATGGGCCTCTTCAAAAGCCTCGGCAATTTCCACCAATTGCCTGCGCGAGCCTTCCGACCCAAAATAAACTGTAGCCCCCACGGCAACGGCCCCCATTTCCCAGGCCTCCCTAACGGAACCAAACAAAATTTGATCATACTCGTTAGGATAGGAAAGGAATTCGTTGTGATTGATTTTGACAATAAAGGGGATTTTGTGGGCATAGCGCCTTGCCACGGAACCCAAAACCCCGAAGGTTGAAGCGACTGCATTGCAGCCAGACTCGATGGCCAGGCGAACAATATTCTCCGAATCAAAATACATAGGATTCGGGGCAAAGGAGGCTCCTGCAGAATGCTCGATACCTTGATCAACAGGAAGAATCGAAAGGTAACCGCTTCCAGCTAGGCGACCTGAACCGTAAAGGGTCTGCATGCTTCTCAGAACCGGTATGGAACGGTTGGAGGCTGACCAAATTCGGTCCACAAAATCGGGCCCAGGCAAATGCAAATCGGAGGCCGCGATGGTCTTGCAGCGATGACTAAGGAGGTAGTCAGCCTGAGATCCTAGAAGTTTAGAAATTTCTGACATATTGATAATAAGATATTTATAATTATTTAGTTCAATTTAATTTAGAATTGCCCGATGGCCTTTCTCAAGCTTTAGGATTCTGCCAATAAAGACCTCATAAAAGCACGAAGATAAGCCCTGAGCCGCGGGCACCTGATACTAATTTTGGAGAAATGCCTCCCATGATTATTTGCCAAAGCGTTACTAATCCTGATATTCTTGAAGAAATATTTTACCTAAGGTCTCGTGTTTTTGTAGAAGAACAAGGCGTGAGCCCGGACGAAGAGTTTGATGACTACGAGGAAACGAGCACCCATTGGGCGGCATCCCTTGAGGATCAGGTCATCGCTTGTGCCCGGCATAGACAAACAGAGAAGGGCTACAAAATCGAACGCATGGCCGTAGAGCAAGAATTCCGAGGTCAAGGTGTGGGGAGACAACTCTTGTTACAGATTCTCGAAACCCTGTTGCCTGAAATTGCTAAACTCCAAGAAAGCGCAGGGGATGGACATACCTTGGATATTTACCTGCATGCTCAAGTTCAGGCCATGCCTTTCTACCTGGGGTTAGGATTTGCCCAGGTAGGCGAACTTTTTTATGAAGCTAACATCCCGCATTATCGCTGCATTTATCAAAGCCTTGTGGAGGAAGTATCTTGATGAGCCTCCCACCCATCCTCTATTAAACGTTTGGAGGCGGCTCGTCGTGAGGCAAGCACCGTGCTTGCAGCATGGAATTGG
>VHAW01000107.1 GCA_016872225.1 Sphingomonadales bacterium
GTCTTTGCGGCAAGAAGAAAGGAACAAACCAATAATTAGGCAATAAAGAAGCATTAAACGCTGCACAGGGAATGATTGTACGTTCAAAAGAGAGTTTTTCATGGTGGGTGTTTGAATTAATAAATTTAAGACCAAGCCAATTATACCAAGGTTTAACGAACGGTAATTTTTAATAAGCCCCTTATTCAAGGCCCCTCTGAAGACGGTGCAGAGGAGGGGTTACGAGAAGGGGCTGTATCGTTTCGAGGAATAGGAGAACCGTGGGGGTCCAAATCAGGGAATCCCAGGCTTTGATCGATTTGATCTAAGAATTCCTGAGGCAGAACATGTTCGTCCTTTTCGGCCAACCAATGCAGCTGGTGAGGCTCAAAGCCTTGTTTTTGAGCCAAATAGCTTTCCCAAAGGCGGTGGGCCCTGATTAGGCGCAGAGCTTTTTGAGCGCCGACTTGTGTTAGCATGTAACCATGAAGGCCGTGCTGGTTCTCTTTGACCCAACCTAATAAGCGACACCATAACGCAGCGGTGTGATAGGTAAATCTGGACCAATGCAATTCAACACGAAGTTGTTCCGGTGAAATTTCAGGCCGCCTGTAGAGAATCTTCACAAAGTCTTCGCCCCAATATCGAACCAGCCGTAATTTTCGACGAATCATGCGGGGCCAAAGCCCACGAACCGGATGCCCCAAGAGAACGAGGACGTACAAGGCCGTGGCGGATAGGGTGATCGCTGGCCCTGGTGCGGTATCCCAATATACCGAGGCCAACATTCCCCAAGCTGAAGCAAGGATTCCAAGGGCCATGGACCATATCAGCACATTACGTAGTTTGTTACTGATAATGAGCGCCGTAGAGGCAGGAATAATCAGCATAGAAACCACCAGAATGACCCCCACGGTTTGCAAAGAAGCGACCACGGTGAGACTGAGCATCCAAATACTGAAATAATGGAGCGAACGTGTTGGAATACCCATAGTTTGAGCCACATCAGATTGAAAGGCTGACGAAAAAAAATAAGGAAGAAATAATACGACACATAACACATCAAAAGCCAGAACCATCCCCACCAAAAGGAGATCCTCTCGTCCAATCCCTAAGACATTTCCGAACAAAAAATCTTTCATATCCAAATGCACTCCTTCGCGCCTTGATAAGGCAGAAATTCCCATCACTCCCAAAGCAAACATTGCGGAAAACACAATACCAATCGCAGCGTCGTTGCGCACCCCCCCTTTCCCTTGAAGCCAGGCAATCAGGATTGCCGCCAAAAGACCAGCGCCGACTGATCCGAGAAAAAAGGCTATTAGGCTATGACCAGCTAACATAAATCCAACGACCACACCCGGGAGGATCGCATGCGACAAGGCATCCCCAATCAAAGCCATATTGCGAAGTACCATGAAGCAACCCAAAAGGGCGCAGGCAGCCCCCGCCATCATAGCCGCCATCATAGCCCGTTGGAAATAAGGCTGTTGCAGGAATTCAAGAAAAGTCCAGGCGGTATCCATGCTTTCCATATCAGGGTCTGTTGCGGAATTGGGCCGCATCGGCATAACCGGGGTCAACCCCCGAAAAGACTTTGAGCAGATTGGATTCTATAAGAACTGCTTCAGGTGCTCCATTGGCAATGAGGCGTTGATTAATCAAAAGAACCTTGTCAAAATATTGAGCGGCTCGGTGGAGGTCGTGGTGAATCATCAGTACCAAACCATTTTTTTCACGCGTGAATTTTCGAAGAATTTCAATAATCTTAGCCTCTGTGGCCGCGTCAACACCCACAAAAGGCTCATCCAAGAGCAGGGTTTCTGCTTGTTGTGCAAGAGCTCTCGCCAAAAAAACCCTTTGTTGTTGCCCCCCGGATAATTGATTCAGCGGTCTTTTGCGTAAGTTCGTCAACTCCAAATCATCCAAGGCTTGTTGAACGGCTTTTCGGTCCTCTTCACGCTGCGGAAGCCCGGGTCGGCGCCATGGGAGACGACCCATTTGAATGATATCTTCCACGGTGGCCGGGAAATCCCAATCCACCAAGCCTTTCTGAGGCACGTAGGCCAATGCTCTCCTGTGGAGATTCGTTTTTTGCCCCCTGTAGGATATGTTACCATGGTCTGGTTCAGCAAGACCCAGGATGGCTTTAAACAACGTTGACTTTCCGGCACCGTTAGGGCCTAATATTCCGTAACACTTTCCAGATTCGAAATCAACCGAAAAAGCATTAAGGACGGATTTGCGATCGTAGGTTACGCTCAAATCATTGATCACAAGCCGCGGCTCCGGATTTGAAGAGAGGACCCTTGTTTTCTGTTGGGGGTTCGATGAATAGGATCGCAGGATTATAAGCATATAGACCAAAGGGGGAAGCATAAGGAACAAAATCCACAAAACCGACATGGGATTGGAAGATGATGACGATTCCTTTGGCCCTTCATCGGGCGCTCTAGCCCCCTTTGTTCCCAGAAATCGGGCCAAGATCGCGGCATTGTACCTAAGCATCCCGATGTAAGAATCAGCTTCACTTCCAGCAGGCCCCATGCTGTCTGCGTACAGGGCTGGCCCTAACGCACAACCGGCATCTGCCGAAATTTCTTGCAACATTTTAGGATTTAAATTCGCCTCTACAAAAATGCAAGGCAGGTCATTTTCCAAAATGACACGCTTCATTTGTAATACATCCGATGTTCGGATATCTGCATCTGTGCTGGTTCCCAAAAGGGAAATCACTCGGAATTGATAACGCGCCGCAAAATACCTAAAGGCATCGTGGTTGGTTCCTAGAATTCGATGCTTGTGAGGGATTGGCTCCAAAAGACGGAAAATTTCTTGGTTTAATTCCGTTAAAATTTTATCATACTCAGCCCATCGCGTGGATAGGCCAATGGAATCGTTGGGACAAAGTGCAAGAAGGGCTTCGTAAATATTACGGGCATAATGTCGGCCCAATTCAGGATCCATCCAAGCATGGGGGTCGTATGAATTGGCGTGTTTTGGATCTTGGATGGGAACAATGCCCTTAGTGGCGACGGCACGGCGAGCCCTGTTGGCAGTTCGGGCAATTAATTTGTCCAGCCAACCCTCAAGGTGAAGCCCGTTTTCGATAATGAGATCGGCTTCTGATAAAATGCGGGTATCGTTTGGAACGGCATCGTAGCGATGCGGATCGGACCCTTGGGGGAGTAGAGATTGCACTTGGGCGCTTTGACCAGCAATTCGGGCTGCGATATCGGCCAAAAATCCGGTAGTGGCGACCACTTTGATGGGGCCATTATTCGATAGGTTGGGTCGAGTAGGAGTATCAAGGCTTTCCCCTATCCCGTGCTTCCCCAATATCAAAACGGCGGACAAAGTCAAAACCGTCAGAAGCCAGGAGGGTTTTAGGGGAGCTAATTCCATGCCTTAAAGTTAATTTAGGCATGCCTAAATTAGTTAAATCTTAAAAAAATTCGAGTGGCTCCAAGGAACTGCCAAGAAATACTATAGTTTTAGTCATTTTTTAGATTTTTTGGTAACGAGTGCGTATGCATTTGAAATGTAATTTTGGCCATGAATCGAAGAAAATGGCTACAACAGGCCGCTCGATATACCACGGGCTTGGTGGCTATGGGGTTTTCGTTCCGCAGTTTGGCGCAGCCCTACGTTTTAGATTTCAATACCTCTCCCTTTGATACTCAAAATTTAGAACCCCTTAAACCCAAATCTATGCCTTTTGAATTGCCCGCTTTATCCTATGCTCACAATGCCTTGGAACCCCACTTCGACGCAATGACCATGGAAATTCATCATTCTAAACATCATGCAGCGTATGTCAACAACCTGAATGCTGCCCTCAACGGAACGGCTCATGAAGGCAAATCGTTGGAAGAATTGATGGCGATTATTTCAACCCTTCCGGCGGCTGTTCGTAACAACGGTGGTGGCCATTATAACCATTCGCTGTTTTGGACCTTGCTGACACCCCAGGCCAGCACTAAGCCTTCAGCAAAATTAGAGGCCGCAATCAACGAGGATTTTGGCAATATGGACGGCTTCAAAGAGCAATTCACCAAAGCGGCCATGGGCAGATTCGGAAGCGGTTGGGCTTGGTTATGTCGCACCGAGAATGGATTAAAAATTTGTTCCACCGCCAATCAAGATAACCCTCTAATGGATACTGAGAAGGCAAATTGCGGGGGCTATCCGTTGTTGGGATTGGATGTTTGGGAGCACTCTTATTATCTGAAATATCAAAATCGCAGAGCTGATTATGTCCATGCTTTCTGGAACGTGTTGAATTGGGAAGCGGTTTCCAGGCGTTACGAGGCGGGGTAATAAATCCACATTATCTCCAATAAATAATCCCCTTGTACGCTAGCCGTACGAGGGGATTTGGGTGTTGAGCCAATTGGTGTTTATTTATCGCAAAGTGAAGCGGAAGGGTAGATTGTATTGTACTCGTACGGGCATTCCTCTTTGTTTGCCTGGCTTCCATTGGGGCATGGATTTGACAACCCGAATGGCCTCTTCGTCACAACCGCCACCAATACCACGAAGGACTTTTACTTTATCAATACGCCCTCTTTCGTCCACAACAAAGGTGATGAACACATTGCCTTGTAAACCATTTTCACGGGCAAGGGGAGGATATTTGGTGTTTTCGGCCATGAATTTGAGCAATTCCTCCTCGCCTCCAGGAAAGGAAGGCATTTCTTCAACTACTAAAAAGATTTCGGGTTCTGAAGGACCCTCTTCTTCCATATCAATAATTGGAACCTCGATGCGTGTTTCTTGGGTTACTTCGGTAGACGCAATTTCATCTTCTTCAATAATTTCTTCGTCAGGAACGATTTCTAAGGTTGGAGGTGGAGGTGGAGGTGGGGGCGTGACCTTTTGTTCGGTCTGAGGAATTTCCATTTCGGTGAGGTCCTCTATTTTGAGGTTGCCCAAGCTGGCCGCTTCTCCGTCACCTTTTCTCCAATTGAAGGCAAGAAGGGTCCCCGCCAAGGCCAAACAAAGACCTATTTGGAAAAAAAGCGTACGCTGGAGATTCAGGTCTGCTTTAGGGGATTTTTTGAGATCCATAGTTTTCCACAAATAACGGAATTTTCCAATAAAGTTGGTTGGGTTTTATACCAAGAATACCTTAATCCTAATAGGCCCATCAACGCATAAGGCCCGAAAAGCGGAGGGACTTAACGTCATCTACTTTTGGCCGAAAGAACCAAGCGCTCAAAGATCAGGAGTCCCCCAAGCAATCCCAGGATGCCTGCGATATAATCACCAAGCTCAGCAGATCGACTCCATAACAGAAAACCCTGAATAACTTCGGCGCCCGCAACAACTATAATCCCTAGCACTAACACATAAAACCCGCGATAGAATTTCAAAACGGGCCATTGGCTTTGTTTGTAAAAGGCTTGATCAGCTAAAAAGGCCCAAATTACAAAGACAACAAAATGTACCACTAAGGTTATGCCGGTAATTTGGGAGCTAGGGAATGCTGCCCCGGGGCCAAGCATGAGCCCCATAATCACAAACGTCCAAGTAAGAGGTAGAACAAAATAAAATCCCGCGGAAGCGCCTTTTGACCGCATAATTAATGACTTAGTGGCCAGCGTGGGATTGGTAAACGCCAGCATCCATTAATTGCTCCCACTCGGCCGGATTGGAAATTTGAATAC
>VHAW01000108.1 GCA_016872225.1 Sphingomonadales bacterium
CGCATCGGTATCATAAATCTCAAAGTAGGCTTCGGCGTATCGCGCCGCCGTATTCCCAATGTCCCCTCGCTTGGCATCCGCAATGCGGAGGATCCCCGCAGGGATCATGGCCACCGTTTCCGCAAAAACTTCCATCCCAGCAGGACCCATGGCCTCAAAGAAAGCCAAATTGGGCTTGTACGCGATGCAACAATCGGCAGTCGCCTCGATAATGGCTTTGTGAAATGATAACACCGGATGTGGGTCATTACGGAGGCATGAAGGGAGCAGCTTGGGGTCGGTATCCAACCCAATACATAACATACTTTGCTGCTTTTGAATTTGACTCAACAGCGCGGTGCGGCTCATCAACGGTCGGGGAATCCGGGAAGTCATGTGGTTGTTATTGGGTTCGATGATGCACCGCGATGCGACGGGAAACTTCACCGGCCAACAGCGCATACGCTTCGCGGCTAGTCTCTGAGGGCCCGTCTGTTAAAGGCAGTGTGGTGAGGATATCAAGGCTCAATTGTTGGGCAAGCGCTTCAGTACCGCCCTTTCCAAAGGGATAATAACGCATATCCGGTTGCTCAGCGGGGGAGAACCACGCCATGTTTTCGACCATGCCCAATAAATTTAAACGAGTCCCCTCGGTCTGAAACATTCGGCCTGCCTTGAGTGCATCGGCCAAAGCCATGGCCTGCGGAGTCGTAACCAGGAGACCAAAGGCTTCCGGAAATAGTTTGGTCAAGGTGAGTTGGACATCCCCCGTACCCGGTGGTAAGTCCAAAACCAGATAATCCAATTCCCCCCAGTCCACCTCCGAAAAAAATTGTTTTAAAGTATTCGAGGCCATCGGTCCCCGCCATATCAAGGGTCGCGACGCTTCGATCAACAAAGCAA
This sequence comes from Sphingomonadales bacterium, assembly GCA_016872225.1. Classification (GTDB taxonomy): domain Bacteria; phylum Bacteroidota; class Bacteroidia; order UBA7662; family UBA7662; genus SYHX01. The sequence goes on from VHAW01000108.1 coordinate 883, forward strand.
CCGACATCATCTGCAATCCATCAACTTCCACCGGAATCATCCGGTTATCCTTGAGGCCAGGCTGTCGACCTTCAACACCTAACATAAGAGGCACATTGGGCCCGTAGAGATCGGCATCCAACAAACCCACCTTGGCCCCTGCGTCTCGAAGCGCTTTTGCCAAATTCACGGCTACGGTGGTTTTGCCCACTCCCCCTTTGCCGGAAGCTACCATCACCAGGTTATGTACTCCCAGCAACCAATCCATCCCCTGAATCCTACCCAAGGTCCTGGCCTCCATTCGGATTTCAACCTTCCACGATTCCCCCCAATCTTCACGCAGCACCTGCCGACAATCGGCTTCCATACGATCCTTCAAGGGACAGGAGGGAGTCGTGAGCCGAATGAGGAATCGTATAGTCTCGGTAAGCACATCAACCTCAACTTCCTCAATCATATTCAACGACACGAGGTCTTGGTGCAAGTCGGGCTCTTGCACTCTCGACAAGGTCCGTAATATCTCCGAAGGGGTGGGTGTGAGCATCAGAGCATTAAGCGCGACCAAAATCCCGCAATGTGCACAAATGCGAATTCACGGCCATGGCCATGCTTGGAAAAGCGTTGTAGGTATGACCGAATTCGGCAGCTGTTTCGCGAACAATACGAGCAATGGCCGGGTAATGTATGTGGGAAATATTCGGAAAAAGGTGATGTTCGATTTGATAATTCAAACCGCCTAAATACCAGGTCAAGATTCGGTTTTTGGGCGAAAAATTGGCTGTTGTTTGCAATTGATGGACAGCCCATGAATTATCCATATGGCCTTCTTGATTGGGTAACGGCTGATCAGCCCCCTCAACCACATGGGCCAACTGGAAAACAATCGCCATAATAAAACCTGCCACCATATTAATCACCAAGAAACCGATGAGGATGAACCACCACGGCATGGTGCTGAAAACTAAGGGCAAAACCAATAATAATCCAAAGTAAACGGCTTTCCCTGTCACCAGAATCACCATCTGCGACCAAAGGAAACGAGGACCTTTGTCCACAGACCACTGAATGGCCTGACGAACATCTTTAACATAGAATGACAATGTCATCATGGCGTACAACAACGGGGCATACCAATGCTGGTAACGATGGACCTTTTTAAGAGGAAGATGCCGGTCAAAACGCAGCAAGGTCATCCCCGATATGTCTTCATCAATCCCGTGAATATTGGTGAACGTGTGATGGAAAACATTGTGTTGCATTTTCCAACTGAACTTGTTACCGCCAATCATATAAATGGACGAACCGAATAAGGTGTTCACCCAACCTTTATCTGAGAAGGCATTATGGCACGCATCGTGCATCACCCCCATACCAATCCCTGCTAAGGCAATGCCCAACCATACAAAAGCAATTATGGACAACCACCAGGGCATTGCCACCCCGATTAGAAGAGCTAAGGGAATCAGGTACGCCAGAATCCAAAAGATCCCTTTGCCAATCATACGCCAACCCCCGTTGGAAGATTTCCCGCTTTCCGAGAAATAGGTCTGAACCCTTTGCTTAAGCGATTGATAAAAAGTAAACTGTTGCGGATTCGAAAATCTTATCGTTTGGTTCATGGGCGTAAAGGTAATGGCGGAAACCTAGGGGTGTACCCAAACCGCCGAGCTGTAAAGGGGGATTTCCAAGCAGTAAACCCCTTTGTCCAGATAAGGTACTAAGGTCTCGCCAAGAAGACTATTCAATGAGGCAGCGCGATTACTTTATTTAAGCGCAAAATTAGGGTGGGCCTTAAACTCCACCATAACCACCGAGGCTTTGGGTGAGGGGTTGATGGCCGCCCAACAATCTTCCTGCGGATAACGGCCTGCCATCGCTGATGTCAGCAGCACATCGTCCTGATCGTGAGTCGTGGGATGTGCACGGAGGGATAGAAAATGCGTAAAGGATTTTTCACAACTAAATACATTTCACAGCGCGACTTAATAAATGGGGAAAGGCTTCTACTAGAAGGAAGTTACTTATGCAAAGAGGCTTCCCGGCGCAATCCCTCCGCGACCCTGTAAGCGTCTTGTTCGGGTTGTTCAGCGGCCCATGCATCCAGGGCATAGACAACACGATGAGCACCAATGCGCCGGCACCACTCAAAGGGCCCACGAGGGTAATTAGTGCCGAAACGCATGCCCAAATCGATATCCTCAGCTGTAGCAATGTCTTGATCGCGGGTAAGATAGGCTTCATTGATAATGCAAGCCAAAACCCTGGGGGTCACCATTCCCGCGCGATTCGGACAGAAGACCAATTCGCGTTGCAGCTCAGCGGCCAAGGTACGCCATTCGTTGCGTATGGCCTCGCTGTCGATGGATGCCGGGATGGCGATTTCCCAACAATCCAATTCCAAGCCATCCGGCCAAGCATTCCATGCAGCCCAACCTGGGTTCGTATCTGAAGGGAAGGGCTGGGCCACCGCATGAAAAAGGACTTTGGACGCCCCCAAAGAACGCAAAGCCTCGCACCTTTGAGATTGACAAGGGCTGTCCTCCCAATCAGTGACCAAGACCAAATCCGGAGCTTGAATCTCCTTGGAAATTATAACACTTTGAAGATAATCTATATCTGATTCAATCTCTTGGTATGCACAATGGACAACTTGATGCCCTTCCTGCATCCACGCCTCCATCTTGGCAGAGGGAAATTGAGTGCCCCAGATCCAGATTAACATGCCGTTATAAACAACCAATGAATAGATTTTTTCAAGACCATAAGGCGAATAGAACGGGCGTGAAAAGGAAATTCTTGTTTCTTCAATGATCCCAAATTTAAGGCCTCCTGATACGACTTGAACGAGTCCTTCTTGAGGCTTAGCTTTGGGGCCATGCAAACTATCCACACACCCCTGGCGCCGGCTCCCATTGGGCCCTATTCCCAAGCCGTCCGTCACGGCAACCTGTTGTATATCTCCGGTCAAATTGCCCTGGACCCAGAGACCGGGATTCTAGTCAGCGAAAATGTCCAAGAAGAAACCCACCAGGTGATGCGCAATCTTGCCGCTATTCTTGAAGCCGGTGGGTCAAGCTTCTCTCAGGTAATTAAGGCTTCGATTTTCCTGTCCAGCATGGACCATTTTACAGCCATGAATGCCGTGTACGGTAGTTGTTTCAGCGAGGGTCATGTCCCTGCCCGCGAAACGATCGCCGTCCTAGGCCTTCCGCGCGGTGTGAATGTAGAAATTTCGATGATTGCCACGGTAACCACCCCGGTTAGCGCAGGTACACCCTAATCGCTCCCCCGTTGGGAGCAATCACCACCTCCACTCGTTCATGGATCATGGTAGCCAGGGACAAACCCACAAAATCGGCATGCACCGGATAATGCTTGTGTGAACGATCCACCAACACCGCACACTGCAATTTGCGGGGAACGGTCTGCATAAAAGGCTTGAGCGCATAAAGCAGGGTCTTCCCCGAATGAGCTACATCATCCACCACCACCACCACCTCATCCTTCCATAACATTGGATCTTGTCCGGTCGTGATTGGATCGTACGCCGGGTTATCCTTGTTCATCCGAATATAATCAACCACCACCTCCAATTCCGGAGCAATGACCGCCAATTCTGCCCGAAGTCGTAGCGCCATTTCCAGCCCTCGGTTCTTTACCCCGGCCAAGAGAATTCGCGTCTCGTCAAAGTTATATTCTCTGATTTGCAGGGCAATACGGGTCAATTTGCGGGCTACCGCTTCGCCGTCCAGCAAAAGGGTTTTAAGGGTTGAAGGCATAGTTTAATAAAGTGTTAAAATAATGGTCAATGTTCGTATAATATGATGGATTAGGAGGCCCTACCGCTGAGGTCCCGGTATTTGTTACGGCGTAAGGCAAATTCCCCTTTACGCTGACGAAGGTTCTCCTCGTAATCCGCAAAATTACCTTCAAACCAATAAAAAGCTCCGTCCCCCTCGTAGGCCAGCATGTGCGTGCAGACCCGGTCCAAAAACCAACGATCGTGCGATATAATGACCGCACAACCGGGGAAATTCTCGATGGCCTCTTCGAGAGCCCGCAACGTATTCACATCGATATCGTTGGTGGGTTCGTCCAAGAGAAGAACGTTCGCCCCCTGCTTGAGGGTCAACGCCAAATGCGCCCGGTTGCGCTCCCCGCCGGAGAGATCTTTGAGCTTTTTGTTTTGGTCAGAACCGGTAAAATTGAATTTGCTGAGGTAAGCCCGGGCGTTGATTTGGCGACCATCCACCATCACGTATTCGGTTCCGCCGGAGATCAGATCAATCACCGTTTTGTCCGGAACCAAATCATCGTGGGATTGGTCCACATACGCCAACTGTACCGTATCCCCGATGCGTACCGTTCCGGTATCCGCTTTCTCTTGACCCACAATCATGCGGAACAAGGTGGTTTTGCCCACCCCATTGGGGCCGATGATGCCCACCACCCCGGCCGGTGGCAGACTAAACGTCAAATCCTTGACCAGCGTCCTCTCCCCAAAAGCCTTGCTCACCCCCTCAATCTCGATCACCGTATTGCCCAAACGGGGTCCGGACGGAATAAAGAGCTCCAAACGAGCTTCTTTCTCTTTGCTGTCCTCGTCCAATAATTTATGGTAAGCCGTCAAACGGGCCTTGGACTTGGCGTGGCGGGCTTTGGGCGCCATGCGTACCCAGTCCAATTCCCGTTGCAGGGTTTTCTGTCTTTTGCTTTCGCTCTTTTCCTCTTGGGCTAGGCGCTTGGATTT
>VHAW01000109.1 GCA_016872225.1 Sphingomonadales bacterium
CATCGTATTTATATATAAATGAGTTTCCAAGCGGACTCAATGCAGGGGTTTGGGGTTCATCCAATGGAGAATACGCTCCTGGACTTGACGGACGGTGAGACCAAAATGTTCAGCCAAATCCGGTCCAGGGGCCGAGTATCCAAAGCAATCCACTCCAATGTTAAGACCCTTTCTGCCCGTGAATTTGGACCAACCTGTGGTTACCCCTGCTTCGACGGATACCCTAAGGGCATGATCCGGACCCATAATATCGGCAAAATAGGCTTCATCTTGCAATTCGAGGCATTCCCAGCAGGGCACGGAAAAAATACGTATTTCGCGCCGCCTACCCATTGTTTCGGAAGCATGAATCGCTTGGGCTGCCTGAATCAAAACATGGACTTCAGAGCCGGAAGCATAACCGTATAGTGGAGCCAGCTCAGAAGATTTACTTCCCTCTGTACCGCTTGGGTCAAGGTTCATCGTCGATTGATCAGGTTGGGCATGCCAAGCCAGATAAGCACCACGCGATACCTTTTCGTCCAAAGTTTGGGCATCAGTATCGGTGCATTCGAGGGTGGGTACATTCTGACGGGTCAGGGCAAGAACCACCGGTTGATGCAATTGTGCTGCCCAAATTCGTAAACAGGCTTGGGTTTCTCGGGCATCGGCCGGCCGCATAACCCACAAATCAGGGATTAAGCGTAAGGACATGGTATGTTCAATCGATTGGTGGGTTGGTCCATCTTCGCCCAGAAAAATTGAATCATGGGTGAACACATACAATACAGGAATTTTTTGAATGGCGCTCATCCGAATAGCATTGCGCATGTAATCCGAAAAGGTCAAAAAGGTGGCACCGAACGCCTTGGATTCAGGGGAATACAGGGCAATGCCGTTTAAGATGGTAGCCATCGGAAATTCTCGAACCCCGAAAGCCAGGTTTCTGCCGTTCCGTTGATTCGCAGAAAACTCTCCTACCGCTTTGGCAAAGGCTCCTGTGTTATTGGAGGGTTCCAGGTCCGCAGAGCCTCCGGTTAATCCAAGCATTGTGCGACCCATCAGTTCCAAGGCCTGTCCGAAGGCAACCCGCGTGGCAAGCATTTGATGGTTGGTATAGGCAGGCCAAGCCATAGATTCTGGCCGGTTTGCGGTAGCATGCAGGGTTGGATTGTTACCAACGGATGCCTCCGCTTCTGTATTGAAGGTGCCAAGACGACGATTGAAATAGGGATACACTTCTTCTGCAACTTGGAAAGAGGAATGAGGGTCCAATCCCAAGGCTCGTTTGGTTGCGGCAATTTCCTCCGCAGGAAGAGGCTCACCGTGGGTTTTGGCCATGCCCTCCATGGTGGCCGCTCCTTTGGCCATGGTGCTTTGACCAATAATCAACAGGGGCCTGCTCCGCCGCTTCACGGCGTAATCCATGGCTCTACGCAAATGCCCATGATTATGCCCATCCACTTCCAGGACTTCCCATTGCATCGATTCAAAATAGGCTTTGAAGTCCAAGGAGCTCACCCTATCTACCGATCCAGAAATTTGAATATCATTCTTGTCATAATATAACACCAAATTCTGCAAGGCCCAATGTCCGGCAAGTTGGCAGGCGCCAAGGGCAACATCCTCTTGGAGATCACCGTCTCCAGCCAAAACCCAGACCTTGGGCAAACGGGCGTGATCTTGGGATCCCCCCCCTTGTTGATGGCGGGCTTGTTCCTGTAGAGCCGCAACGGCCATACCAACCCCCATGGCGACTCCTTGACCCAGAGGGCCTGTGGTAGCCTCTACTCCGCTGGTGAGGTGACTTTCCGGGTGGCCCGGCGTTAGGCTGCCCAATTGCCGGAACCGTTTGATTTCGTCCAACGGCAGCATACCTGCCAAATGCAGAAGAGAATAGAGCAACATGGATTCGTGTCCTGCCGATAACACAAAACGATCTCTGGAGGGCCATTTCGGGTATTGCGGTGCGTAATACAAATATTCCATCCACAGCAAGGCCGCAAAATCACTGGAGGAGAAAGCTCCTCCGGGATGTCCCGAATTCGCTGTCCGGGTGGCATCCATGACAAGGCCTTTGATATGGGCGATAACCGAATGATCCAATTCTGGGTTGCTTTGCGTCATGGGTTTTACGGGGTACTTGGTTTAAGAGGTTCCTTGGAGTTTGGGGGTTCAATGAGGATTGGAAAGCGAGGGGAATGAGCAGGAAGCCTAAGGTAGTCTTGGATTTAGGCACTAAGACCAGCGAGGCGTTCGGTATTTTCGGCTAGTTTGAGGGCGTCAATCATGTCCTGAATATCGCCATCCATAAATTGGTCCAGAGAATAAACGGTCATTCCAATGCGGTGATCGGTAACTCGGCTTTGGGGGAAATTGTAGGTCCGGATTTTGGCGGAACGGTCGCCGGAGGAAACCATCGATTTTCGCTTTCCGGCCTCCTCCGCATCGGATTTCATTTTCTGTACTTCGTAAAGGCGGGTTCGGAGCATTTCCATAGCCCGCATACGGTTGGCCAGCTGTGATCTCTCGACCTGACAGGTCACCACGATGCCGGTAGGCTTGTGGGTGAGCATAACTTTGGTTTCCACCTTGTTCACGTTTTGTCCTCCTGCACCCCCCGATCGGGCGGTTTGCAATTCAATATCCGCCGGGTTAAGGACCACATCAATTTCTTCAGCTTCGGGCATCACTGCAACGGTGGCTGCCGAAGTGTGCACACGGCCTTGAGTTTCTGTCACCGGGATGCGCTGCACGCGGTGTACCCCGGACTCAAACTTCAAGGTTCCATAAACCTCATCGCCGCTGACCCTGTAAATAATTTCTTTGAATCCCCCCATGGTTCCTTCGCTCGCATCTTGCAATTCCACCTTCCAACCTTGGCCTTCGCAATAGCGTTGGTACATTCGGGCTAAATCCCCCGCAAAAATGCTAGCCTCGTCCCCACCGGTCCCCGCTCGGATTTCGAGGTACACATCTTTGTGATCCTCGGGGTCTTTGGGGATGAGGAGCCATTTGAGTTCTTCTTCGCAGATTGGCAAAGCGGATTCCGCCTCGGCTAATTCTTGCTTCCCCATTTCGGACCATTCAGGGTCTTGGTTTTCTTGAAGAAAAGCTCGACCTTGTTCGATACGTTTTAGGGTGTGCCGGTAACGCTTGGCCACATCCATGATTTTCTGAAGCCTGCTGTATTCTTTGTTAAGCGTGGCCATTTTGGAAGAATCAGCAAAGACCGCGGGGTCTTGCAACAACCTTTCCAATTCTGTAAAGCGGGCCTCCAGAGGAGCAAGCCGATCGAGCATACAGGTTAGGATAGGTTATTCTTCAGAGTTGGGCGAGGATGGCGGCCGTGACCCGTTGGGAGATTCTCAGGGTAAGTGAGCAATTCAAGTTGTCCATTTTCAAAACATCCGTATGTAAAATGGGTAATCCAATCCCCCAAATTCACATAAACGCCTCCTTCTGGCAAGGTACAATACACGGGCAAATGCCGATGACCAAAGACCATGTAGTCGTATAGGGGAAGGCCGCTCTGTTTCCGTCGTGTTTGTTGACGAAGGCAGTATTGGTACAGCCATTCTTTGTTCGGATCAAAGGGGTTTATCTCTTTTGATTCAGCCGTTGCGGTGGATAGTTGTGCAAGCCTGCTGCTTCGAGAAAAATATTGAGCCAGCGCAAACGATAGGTTGGGATGCAGCCAAGAGAACATGCGTTGGCACCAAGGCGAATGGAAAATATGACGAAGCCTTTTGAAGCCGAAATCCTTGGGACCCTTGCCGTCTCCATGAGCTAGCAAAATATGTTTGCCGTTCCATTCCACTTCCAAGGGATGGCGATGCAAGATGACCCCAAGCTCACTTTCTAGGTATCCAAAGGTCCACAAGTCGTGGTTACCGGTGAAGTAATGGACCGGAATACCACGATCCGATAATCTGGCAATGCATCCTTGAAGGCGCACAAAATGTTTGGGAATAGCGTGCTTAAGTTCAAACCAGAAATCAAAAACATCGCCTAACAAGTAATAGGATGAGGCGTTGGAAGCGGTTTCATCAAAAAACTTTAACAAAAGCTGTTCGCGTTCATGCGATGTCTCGACGGTGGGGCTACCCAGATGAAAATCGCTTAAGAGGTAGATAACGGAACCGTTAAGGGCCATGGAGGCTGTGGTCATAAGCGTATCCTTGATCCTTGGTTCATCCATTGAAATCGTCTTCCAACAGGAAGACCCAAAGCTCTTTGGGTCCGTGGGCGCCAAGGACCAGTGTTTTTTCGATATCGGCCGTACGGCTGGGCCCCGTGATGGTGGAGACCATGGAGGGCAGCTCCGAATCTGCATAGCGATCCTTGACCCTCTGCCAGGCATCTTTCCAGCGAGGAACCAATTGGCTTGGGCGAGCAATAACCCAATGGATCGGAGGCAAAATTGTCATAGTTCTCCCCAAGTTTTGTCGTGAACTGACCATGACCGAACCGCTCCAAGCAATAAGGGCTTCGCAGGAGGTCACACCAATCTCTATGGCGCGTAAATCATCGCCAGGCGCTGGGGATGCATTGCCAGAGATCGTTTGCGCAAACGGAAAATCACAGCGCCTTAAAATATCCTGGATTGCAGGTTCTAAGCATTGGATTTGTGATGGGTTCGTCGTGCCCGCGGCTTGCTTAAGGTAGGCATTCAGCTCCGTGATGTTCTCGGCATAAACAAATTTGCCCTGCAAGGTGAGCAAGCGGTGCGCAAATTGCATGGCCCAATCTTCATCGCATTCGACAAAGGGATTATCTGAGGGCAAGGATTCGGTTCGGATCCGAATAGGTGGGTCCGACGGGTGGATGAGCGCCTTACGAATTTTTTGGATGATATGTTCCCGCGAATTTTGCGCCATGGGATCAGGTCTCTTGGACTCTTGCGTTATCGGTGGATTCCGCTGGGATATCCGTATTGGATTCCGCTGGATTAACCGAAGCACCCTCTTGATTCATTAGAGATTCGGCTTCGCTTTTGACATTGAAAGGTCGGGGACCTGCTAGTCTTTCCAAATCTTGTTTGAAAATCACCTCTTTGGATAACAATTCTTGGGCAATTGCTTCAAGCACTTTTCGTTTGGAGCGGATCAAATCCTGGGCCTTTTCGTAGGCAATCTCAATGATCTTGCGGACTTCCTGGTCGATGAGCAGTGCGGTTTGTTCGGAATAAGGTTTGCGGAATTGGTACTCCCCTTGGGGATCATTAAAGCTCACCGGGCCAACCTCTTTGTTCATACCGTACAAGGTGACCATCCCATACGCCATGCGCGTGATACGTTCCAAGTCATTTTGGGCTCCGGTACTGATGCGACCAAAAACAATTTCTTCTGCCGCCCGCCCGCCCAATGTCATGCACATGGAGTCCACCAATTGTTCGGTGGTGTAGAGGTATTGTTCTTTGGGGAGGTATTGGGCGTAACCTAGGGCGGCCACTCCCCTTGGAACGATGCTGACCTTGACCAAGGGATCGGTGCTGTCCAAAAACCAACCGACTACGGCATGCCCTGCCTCGTGGTAGGCAACAATTTTCTTTTCTTCGGGGGAAATGATTTTGTTCTTCTTCTCCAGACCTCCGATAACACGGTC
>VHAW01000110.1 GCA_016872225.1 Sphingomonadales bacterium
TTATGATTTCAAAGATATTTAGAAATTTTGAAAAATCAAGCTTTTTGAAATTTTTGTTTTGTAGCCCAAAGCCGTTGACCTTTGCAGTCCCCCTTGGCCAAAACCCCATATGCCCCGCCTCAGATCTGCTCCTAAACCGGCTCCCTCGACCCGGGGAGCAAGCCCGTCGTCCCCCTCCAACGGGATCGAAATACGCAATGCGAGGATACACAACCTCAAGGGAGTTTATGTCACCTTGCCGCGGCATAAGCTGGTGGTGGTGACCGGACTCTCTGGTTCGGGAAAGTCCAGCCTCATTTTTGACACCCTCTATGCCGAAGGACAAAGGCGTTACGTCGAAAGTCTATCGTCATATGCCCGGCAATTTTTGCAGCGCATGCCCAAGCCCGAAGTGGACGATATCCGTGGGCTAAGTCCGGCCATGGCCATTGACCAACATCACCTTGCGAGGAACCCAAGATCGACTGTGGGCACCACAACGGAGATCTACGATTATATGCGGTTGCTCTTTGCCCGATGCGGGCATACCCTGGACCCGGAAACCGGTCTCGAGGTCAAAGCGCATCGGACCGAAGATGTGATAAGGGACGTGGCCGCTTGGAGGAACCGGCATCCGGACCAGGAACTTACCGTCTGCTGCCCCTTACCAACCACCGAAAACGCCAGGGCCCGTGAAAATTGGCTATTGTTGCAACAATATCTTGAAGATTTACTGCAAAGAGGTTATACACGATTACAGATTTTACCCGGATCCAATATCGAATCAACCATACTAGGAATTCAAGAAATTCTGGACAGCAAATCCCTCGCTAAGTCCTCCAAAACTTATCGAGGCACATGGCATTTGATACTGGACCGGATAGTGGCTGGGGAACAAGAAAGTATTAGTCGGTTGAGCGAAGCCATTGAACAAGCTTGGGTGGAAGGGGAAGGCCAAACCTGCTTGGTGATGGGGAACACGGTGAAAACCTACCCCCAGCGCTTTGAGCTCGACGGAAAATCGTTTGAACCGCCATCTTTGCAATTATTCAATTTTTCGGGGCCTTACGGGGCCTGCCCCCGCTGTGAAGGTTTCGGCTCCATCTTGGGGATAGACCCGGATTTGGTAATCCCCGATAAACGGCGAAGCATTTACGACGGTGCCATTGCGCCTTGGAAAGGCGAGAAAATGAGCGAATGGAACGAGGCGCTCATCCAAGCAGCAGCCAAATTTCGCTTTCCGATCCACAAGCCTTACCAGGATTTAAGCGATGAATTTAAGGAATTGTTATGGAAAGGGAATAAGTATTTTGATGGATTGGACGCATTCTTTCAAATGCTGGAAGAGAACACCTACAAGATCCAATACCGAGTAATGTTATCTCGGTATCGCGGCAAAACCACTTGTCCCGATTGTAAAGGAACCCGGCTTCGCCAGGATGCCTCCTGGGTTCACCTTTTGTGTGAAGACGGAAACCGTTGGAATCTGCATCAATGGATGACTCTTCCGGCAGGGGACCTTTGGACCTTGTTGAAGAATTTTAAGGTCCAAACCGCGGATGCAGAAGCGGCTCGTCGACCGCTGGAAGAAATTACAAAGCGACTCGGGTATCTCTGTGATTTGGGTCTTGAGTACCTTACCATGCACCGTTTGAGTAACACCCTGTCAGGGGGAGAGTCCCAACGGATCAAATTGGCAACCACACTGGGCAGTAGTTTAGTTGGCTCGTTGTATATCCTGGACGAGCCCAGCATCGGACTCCATCAACGGGACAGCCTCCGATTGGTGCAATTGTTGTACAAGCTACGCGATTTAGGAAATACGGTTGTCGTGGTGGAACACGAGCCGGATCTCATCTTGGCGGCGGATCATGTGGTGGACATTGGACCAGGCGCAGGACATTTAGGTGGTAAGCTGGTCTTTGAAGGAACCGTCACATCGTTGCTCCAAAACCGTCAAAGTATGACGGCGGCCTATCTCAATGGGACCAAGGCAATGCCCCAGGCCGTAGAAAATAAGGCATCGCGGAAGAAGATTCTTCTTGAGGGAGCCAGCCTGCACAACCTGAAGCATATAAGTGTCGCCCTTCCCCTGGGTGTTTTGTGTTGTGTGAGCGGAGTGAGCGGTTCGGGCAAATCGAGCCTGATCAAAGGAGTGTTGTGGCCGGCTTTGGCGAATGCCCTGGGGCAACAGCCTTCCAAAGCGGGCCCCTATGATCGCTTGCACGGAGATTTGCATACCCTGAGTTTCGCTGAAATGGTGGACCAGCATCCCATCGGTAAGTCTTCCCGTTCCAATCCGGCAACCTATTCCAAAGCCTACGACCCCATACGTAATTTGTTTGCTCTTCAAGGTCTTAGCAAACAAAGAGGCTACAAGGCTTCGCATTTTTCCTTCAATGTGGAAGGCGGTGGGCGTTGCGAGACCTGCCATGGCGAAGGCTTGGTGACCGTGTCGATGCAGTTTCTGGCAGACCTTCATCTTCCCTGCGAAGACTGCAAAGGCCTTCGTTTCCATGAAGATCTGCTGGAAGTACGCTACCGCGAAAAGCATATTGCCGATGTGCTTGGGATGACCATTGCCGAGGCTATTTCGTTTTTCGGCAATCAGAAGGAAATTGTCCAGAAATTGCTACCACTTGCCGAGGTCGGAATGGGGTATGTGCAGTTGGGTCAGTCTTCGACCACCTTATCCGGCGGTGAGGCACAACGCATCAAACTCGCCTCCTACTTGAGTCGGGGCCACAAAGACGGTGCCGGCTTTTTCCTTTTTGATGAACCCACCACAGGCCTGCATTTGCATGATATTGCCCAATTGCTCCAAGCGTTCAGGGCCTTGATTGCAGCGGGGCACAGCGTTCTGGTAATTGAACATAACCCGGAGGTTTTGATGGCCTCGGATTGGATCATTGATTTGGGACCAGAGGGAGGCGCAGGGGGAGGACAAGTTGTTTTTGAGGGAACCCCGGCAGCTATGCAACAGAAAGGACGGGGTCATACCGCTGACGCTCTGCGCAGCCGATCCCTAGCTTTGTAGGCATGGCGCGGTTCATCGCTCTCGATTACGGACGCAAACGATGCGGTCTTGCACATTCCGACCAGGATGGACGTATCGCCCTAGGTCTGGGTACAGTCGAAACCACGGCCCTGATGAAATACCTGGATGCCTATCCCGCTTGGAACGAGGTTCAAGCTCTTATCCTAGGGTTGCCCTTACAGTCCAACCAAAGTCCCTCCGAAAACACCGAGCGCACCCTGGCTTTTGGTCGTAAACTTGCTGCCAAACGCCCTCACATTCCCATCCACCTGATGGATGAGCGGTTCACCTCCGTCATGGCTCAGCAGAGCCTAATCGAATCCGGAGTCTCCCGCAGCGCACGCCGTGACAAAGGGGTTGTGGATCAAATTGCGGCCGTTATCCTCTTGCAGGATTTTCTTGAAATGCATCATCACGATCGAACCGACCGACTTCCTATCCTTGCCCCATGATTCTTCCCATCGTCCTGTACGGAGATCCCGTCTTGCAACGCCGCGCCGAAGAGGTACCCGCTGATTTTCCCGGACTTGATGAGCTTGTTCAGAACATGTTCGAAACTATGTATGCAGCCAACGGAATAGGCCTCGCCGCCCCTCAAATCGGATATTCTTTGAGGCTCTTCATTTTGGATGCGGAATTAGCGGATGAGACTTTATACAAGGACGAGAAAAGGGTTTTTATCAACCCCCTTGTTTTGGAAGAAAACGGGGAAACCTGGCCTTATGCGGAGGGCTGCTTGAGCATCCCCGAAATCCGTGGCGATATCACACGACGAGCAACGATTCGCTTGCGCTATGAAGATGCCCAAAGAAAGGTGTACGAGGAAACCTTTGACGGCATGCTGGCCCGCATTATCCAGCACGAATACGATCATATCGAAGGGCGACTCTTTATCGATCTCCTCAGCCCACTACGCCGCCGCTTAGTTCAGAAAAAACTGCAGCTCATTCGCAACGGCAAACTTCGTCCCGAATACAAGCACCGCCCGCGCTAATTCAACCCCAAAAAATCAACCCAAAAGAGTAGTCATTCCTTGCGTCGAAAATCTCCCCGACGCAAAGCCTGAAAAAATTGGGTCCATGCCCCGGGGCTCAGCAAGGTGCTGGGAATAGGAAAAGCGTTGGGGCCACCGAATTGAGCAAAGGATTGCTGACCACCCGCATAATACGTCTGCGTTATCACCTTCTGCATGTACAGTTTCTGATTCTCGCTGGCATCCATGCTCATCGCTGAGGCTAACTGCACCAACAGGTCTTTTTCTAAATTACGCCTGGCGATGGAGGTCGCGTCGTCTTTGAGCTCCAGTGCGAGGAATTCCTGGCGAAAGGCCTCTTTACTAGGCCAGGGGTAAATAACCGCAGCAGGCAAGTCCACCGTGTCCCGCTCCATAGGGACCAAAACCGAATAAAACTTTTCGTCCAAACGATCGGGCATCACAAAAGTGGAAGCCCGGTACCCCACAGCACTGAACACCAAGGAATCCCCCGGCAAAAGGACCATGGAAAAAAACCCTTTGAGATCACTCACCGTTCCCTTGAAACGGTTCTTTACCAAAATAGTAGCAAAAGGAACAACGCTCATGCTGTCCGATGTCAGCGTCAATCCGGAGAATTGCACCGGTTTTCTCTGCTGGGCCCATACCGTGGGTGCTGGGATGCACAGCCATAAAGCAATCACGATTAATCCGGTTCCCAACCCCATTGCTTTCCTCGTTCGCCATCCTAACCATTTCTTATTCAAGTGTAACATCCATCCAGGGATTCAATAATTAGTGGTTCGGCGTATGGAAATCGAGGAGACTTTTACTCTCATACAAAGGTAAATCCTCGTGGTAATTACAATTGATTCATGCTTGCAATTCGTCAAGGTTTGAAAAGAATTGCATTTTTTGTGTCATAAGATGTCACGACCTTGTGCAACCTTTGAATCAACTTAACGAAAAATCATGAAACAAAGTGCCAAATTGATCTCCCAATTGAATTACTGGGCGGATTGCATCGAAATGCTGGGGCCAGACGACAGCCCCAACCCGGGGTTGTTTGAACAGCCTATGGCGGGTTTGAGGCTGGTTCGCAAACCGCAAACAACCTCCATGCCATGGGCACAAAAGAATGCACGAAAAACCAAAGCCTCGGTACAAGGGTTGCTGTAATTTTAGCCTTCATTCCTCGTCTCTTTTAAACCCTATCCTTTTACAAGCCCAAACCATGAGTTTACAAAACGAAAAATTCAAAGCCCTTCAGTTAACCCTTGACAAACTGGAGAAAACCTACGGCAAAGGCGTCGTTATGAAAATGGGCGACGCCCGCGTTGTTAACGTGGATGTCATCCCCACAGGGTCCTTGGGTCTTGACATTGCCTTGGGGATAGGTGGTTTTCCTAAAGGTCGTGTGGTCGAAATCTACGGACCTGAATCCTCCGGTAAAACCACGGTTGCACTGCACGCCATCGCCCAAGCCCAACGTAAAGGCGGTATGGCCGCCTTCATCGATGCGGAACATGCCTTTGACAAGGGCTATGCCGAAAAGTTGGGCATTGACACGGAGAACCTTCTCATATCTCAGCCCG